>JBBIKO010000194.1:0-4507 GCA_037445415.1 Bacteroidota bacterium | reverse complement strand
AGTTTTAGGTTTTAAAGATGAAATAATAAACAACTTTACACCTATGTTATATAAGTCAGTATTGTTTAACAATCCAATTCCAGTTGATGGTAAGTTTTTTGTCGGTTATCAGCTTTATTATAACACACCTGTTGACACGTTTGTTGTTTATATGGCTCCCAATAGAGGACAAAATGGAAAAAATACACTATTTTTATCAAAAACTCCAACCGGCTGGTTAACACTTACGCAATTCTTTAACGACACTCTTGTTTACAATACTTCACTTGCTATTAAAATTGTTGGTTGCTTAGTTGGTATTAACGAAAATGATATAAGGGAGATGATGGTATTATATCCTAACCCTGCAAACGATCAAATTACACTTGAGATTCTTGAAACAAACGTAAATAGCGTTAAATTTGAAGTATTAGATATGACTGGAAAAATATTAAATGTTCCATTTAATACAACTTATGCCAACAATCAATTTGTGTTTAATATAAAAAGCTTAAAACAAGGCATTTATCTCTTAAGATCTAATGTTGATGGACAAATTGTTGTTCACCGTTTTACAAAACTATAAAGATTTTTATTTATTTTATTTGTAATTATTTTGTATAAAAGTTTAATATTTTAAACTATGAATACTTTTTTAAATTTAATTGGTAATACTCCTTTAATTGAGTTTCAGTATAAAAATATTAAACTTCATCTTAAGTTAGAATCGTTTAATCCTGGTGGTTCTATTAAAGATCGCATAGCTTATGCTATGATAGATGATGCTGAGAAAAAAGGTTTAATAGATAAAAACACAATAATAGTAGAACCTACAAGTGGTAATACAGGTATAGGGTTAGCAATGATATGTGCAAAAAAAGGCTATTCTTTAATTTTAACAATGCCGGAAAGTATGAGCCTTGAACGTCGTAAAATTTTAGAATTATATGGTGCAAAACTTATTTTAACTTCTGCAGAAAAAGGAATGCATGGGGCAGTTGAAAAAGCTGAAGAAATTGCATCACAAACACCTAATTCTTATATTCCTTATCAATTTAAAAATAAAGCTAATATAGAAATACATTATAAAACGACAGGACCAGAAATTTGGAAACAAACAAATCAGCAAGTTGACATACTTATTGGAGGAGTAGGAACAGGTGGAAGTATCACAGGTGTTGGAAGATTTTTAAAAGAGAAAAACCCTAATATATATATAGTAGCTGTGGAACCTTACAGCTCGCCAGTTTTATCAGGTGGAACTCCTTCGCAACATAAAATTCAAGGCATTGGTGCTGGATTTATTCCAGATATTTTAGATACTTCTATTTACAATGAAATTATTACAGTAAAAAACGAAGAAGCTTATGATACTTCTATTGAACTTTCTCGTTTGGGGTTGTTATGTGGTATTTCTTCTGGTGCAGCAGTTTTTTCAGCTTATCAAGTAGCATTAAGACCAGAGAACAAAAATAAACGAATTGTTACTTTTATATACGATACAGGTGAAAGATATTTGAATAATTTTATTGAATACAAAATATAAAAAAATTATTTATTTTGATATTCTGAAATCCATGCAGGATCTTCCATTACTTGTAACAAATTAATAAGATTATCTCCATAAACGTAGTCGCTAATCTTTTTAATCCCAAATTTTTTAAGCATTTCCATCTGTTCTTCTGAAGGTATTCTTGGCTTGCTTGCCCACCCTTTTTCTTTTCCACCATGATATGGCCATTCTGAATATCGCAATTTCCACAAATCTTGAATTACATCAGGATTTTCAAACCCTGCTTCTTTTAAAAAATTTTTACCATCTGGATTAGCTATAGATTGCTGTATTCCAATAATTTGTCTAATCCAATCTTCCCGCTTTAAAAATATTCGTTTCACAACTTCACCTTTAGTATTAAACTCCATAATACAAAAAGTTATTATATCTTGACTGCTTGGTTGTAAACTAATAGCAAAAAACGGACCTCCTTGATATTTAGAATCTTGGCAAAAAATATTTAATTGTGCAGCAAAAAGTACTATTAAAAAATAAATTCTTTTCATCATTTTTAAAATATTATTCAAAGTTAGTAATAATTTTTATTTTCGTTTATAAAAAAGGTATTTTCACATTTATTGTTCAACATACTTTTGTTAAATGTAAAAATTGAGCTTACCTTTGTATTAAAATATTATTTTATGGGTATAATTAATATATTAAAAAAGTTTTTTAAAAGTAAGTCAGAAAAAGATATTGAAGAAATTTTACCGGTAGTTCAACAAATAAATAACATTTATACATCGTTACGTTTTTTGTCAAACGATGAATTGAGAAATAAAACACAAGAGTTAAAACAGAGAGTTCAAAATTATTTTAAGTCGGAAGAAGAAGAAGTAGAAAAATTAAAACTACAAGCCGAAAATGATGAAATAACAATAGAAGAAAAACAACATTTATATGAAAAAATAGAAAAATTAAATAAAGAAGTTTTAAAAAAAATAGAAGAAATTTTGCTCGAAGTTTTGCCCGAAGCTTATGCAATAGTGAAAGAAACAGCACGCCGTTTTGTTGAAGATAAAGAACTTGAGGTAACAGCAACAGACTTCGACCGGAATTTAGCTGCAAAAAAAAGTAATGTTATTATAAAAGGCGATAAAGCTGTATGGAAAAACAAATGGATAGCTGGAGGTAACGAGATTACCTGGGATATGATACATTACGATGTTCAACTTATAGGTGGATATGTATTGCATCAAGGTAAAATAGCAGAAATGGCAACAGGCGAAGGAAAAACTCTTGTTGCTACACTACCAGTATTCTTAAATGCTTTGGCAGGCAAAGGTGTTCATATTGTTACAGTAAACGATTATCTTGCAAAACGAGATAGCGAATGGATGGGACCAATTTATGAATTTCATTTGCTTAGTGTTGAATGTATTGATAAGCATATACCAAACTCTATTGCAAGAAGAAATGCGTATTTAGCTGAAATTACTTATGGTACAAACAATGAGTTCGGTTTTGATTATTTACGCGACAACATGGCTATTAGCCCCGACGACATGGTACAACGTGGTCATAATTATGCTATTGTTGACGAAGTGGATTCGGTTTTAATTGATGATGCTCGAACCCCATTAATTATTAGCGGTCCTGTTCCTAAAGGTGAAGATCAGCTTTTTGTTGAACTAAAACCTAAGGTAGAGCGAATTGTTAATGCACAAAAAAATTTGGTTAACGATTTACTTAATCAAGCCAAGAAACTTATTCAATCGGGAGACACTGAAAAAGGCGGAGTACTTTTGTTGAGAGCTTTTAAAGGACTACCAAAAAATAAAGCACTTATAAAGTTCCTTAGCGAACAGGGAATTAAAACTTTACTACTAAAAACAGAAAACACTTATCTTCAAGAAAATGCTAAACGTATGCCCGAAATTACTGATGAATTGTACTTTGTAATAGATGAAAAACAAAACACTGTAGAATTGACCGATAAAGGAATTGATTATATAACTTCTTCGTCGGACGACCCTCAAATGTTCCTTTTACCAGATATTGGTACACGAATAGCCGAAATTGAAAAATCAAATATGTTGCCCGAAGAAAAAATAAAAGCAAAAGACGAACTTTTAAGAGATTATTCTATTAAGTCGGAACGAGTTCATACAATTCAGCAATTGCTCAAAGCATATACAATGTTTGAAAAAGATGTAGAGTACGTAGTAATAAATAATGAAGTGAAAATAGTAGATGAGCAAACAGGTCGTATTTTAGAAGGACGTAGATATTCTGATGGGTTGCATCAGGCAATAGAAGCAAAAGAAAATGTAAAAGTAGAAGCGGCAACACAAACATTTGCAACAATCACTTTACAAAATTATTTTAGAATGTACAATAAGCTGGCTGGTATGACTGGTACTGCCGAAACAGAAGCCGCCGAGTTTTGGAATATATATAAACTCGATGTTGTTGTTATTCCAACCAACAAGAAGGTTATACGAAAAGATATGGAAGATAAAGTATATAAAACAAAACGCGAAAAATATAATTCAGTTATAGAAGAAATTGTTCAACTTACATCTCAAGGACGTCCAATTTTGGTTGGTACAACATCTGTAGAAATTAGCGAGTTATTAAGTAGGATGCTAAAATTGAGAGGTATAAAACATAATGTTTTAAATGCAAAACACCATCAACGAGAAGCTGAAATTGTTGCAGAAGCAGGCAAAACAAGTACAGTAACCATTGCTACAAACATGGCAGGTCGTGGGACCGATATTAAATTAAGCGATGATGTTAGAAAATCGGGTGGATTAGCAATTATTGGTACAGAACGCCACGAATCAAGAAGAGTTGACCGCCAACTCAGAGGACGGTCTGGACGTCAAGGAGACCCAGGCTCATCTCAATTTTATGTTTCGCTCGAAGATGACCTTATGAGGCTATTTGGTAGCGATAGGATTGCAAAAATTATGGACAGAATGGGTATAAAGGAAGGTGAAGTTATTCAGAATTCAATGATCTCGCGTT
>JBBIKO010000193.1:0-4531 GCA_037445415.1 Bacteroidota bacterium | reverse complement strand
ATAATTCAAAACACGATACTTTATTCAACCTTAGCACTTATACCGATGATCTGGTTTGTATGAATTATTTTCCCGATAGCACTAAAATTATAACAGCTTCTGCCGAAAACTATATGATTAGAATTTGGGATGCTACACGACTAATTGAAGAAACAAATTTTAAAACAACTATTAAACCAGCAACTGTATTTGCAGCAAAAAATAACAAGATGATTGGAATAGGTTCGTCCGAAAACAGCGAAGTAAAAGTTTACAGAAATACTGGTAACGAAATTTTTACAATAGACATAGACACTGGCAGTGTAGTGTATGGCGAATTTAATAAGGATATTACTCGCTTACATATATTGAATAATTACGGACAATATAAAGTTTTCGATTTTCAGGCTAATTTAAGGCACATATATGGCTATTATGCTTCTGTAAACAATAAAATAACTTCAGTTGCATATAATCAAAAATTTAAACAGCTCGCGGCAGGGTACGAAAATGGCAATACACTTATTTTCAACCTTGTTTCAAGCGAAATGTATTCTGTACCAAATTCCCACCTCGACAAAGTAGAAATTTTAAGCTACGATACGTTAACCAACAACTTAATTATAGCGTATCAACCTAAATTTATTTCAGATACTAACGACCCATCTCAAACAAACACACAATCCATTATAACAATTTACAATACAGTTACAAAACAAGTAATTAACGAATTATTGTATAAGGAAAAATATGTAACCTCCATTTATTCTAATTTATCAATTCTTTACATCGGATTTAATAACGGAGAAATAGAAATTTTCGATTTACATAAAAACAAAAAAATTAACACTATTCAAATTGCAACTTACGACATTAAAAAAATACTATCAGAAAGTAAAACTCTATTTTTACAATCGTTCGACAATAAAATTTATATTTTTCATATAAACGACAATTTTACATTAAAACTTATTAAAACCATACCTTTAAAAACAAATGAAATTTTACTTGATGCAAATGCCGAACTTGTTTTAACAAACCTTAAACGTATTTCTTTAACTTCTAACCAAAACTTTACTATTCATGCATTAAATGCACAAATACTATCTAAAGAAAAAATTTTACTACAAAACGAAAATATTTTAGAGCTTTTAACCAACAACGAACAGAAATGGAAAGCTGATTTGAATTTCGAGCATCTTAAAAATATTATGATAGATATAAATTCACAATTTTGCATAATAACAAATCCTTTTTCGAAATTTAGTTTTATTAATTTAGAAAATGGACAGCTAATAGGCGAATTATTTTTTCCAGATTTTAATTCATGGGTATTTACAACAAAATCAAATTACGATGCTTGCGAATCTGTTATTCCAAAAATTAAAGTAGTAAAAGGAATTGTTTATTCACGAAATATTAATAGCAACGAATTAAGAATTCCAAAACTTATACCCAAAGCATTAAACCTAAATATTCAATAATTTTTTACGATTAATTTAAAATTATTAGCTTTGCAAAAAAAACGTTGAACAAACTAATTTCTTATAATCCAATTTTATACTTAATATTTATTTTTGGTTGCTCCAATAAGTTAGAAACAATAAACTCTATAACAGCAAGCGATACAATACCAGTATTATATTCAAAAAATATTTTTATTCAGCGTACCGATTCAGGAAAAATAATTCTTATTGCCAAAGCACCCATTTTTAAACACATAATAAGTAAAACAGACACATTAACAATTTTTCCCAACGGCTTAGAAGTAGAAACTTATACAAACTATCCGCATGTAGAAAGTAAAATTTCTGCCAATTACGCAAAACATTACGAAAGTAAAAAATTATGGGAAGTAAGAAACAACGTTGTAGCACGTAATTATAAGGGCGATACATTATATACCGAATTGCTTTATTGGGACGAAAAACGAAAATTCGTTTACAGCAACAAGTTTTGCAAAATAATAACCACTGATGGATTGCTTATTGGGAAAAATGGATTTGAAGCAGATGAAAGCTTAACAAAATGGAAAGTTATTAACACACAAGGAACTGTAAACGTTAAAGATGAGTAATCGTAGCATCATACTCGAAAAAATGTGGTTGTTTATATCAATTATAACACTATTTATTGCTATTTACGAAACTTATAATAAACAAATTAGCGATACTTATCCATTTTTTATAATTTCAGCCATATCTGCAATGATGTATTTTTTAAGAAAAAACACAAAGCAAAATAAACATCAACAATGATTTATCTTTCAATCTTAGGAATAATATTATTATCTGCTTTTTTTTCTGGACTTGAAATAGCATTTGTTACATCTGATAAATTAAGGCTGGAGATAGACAAAAAACAAAACAAATGGTATGCTAAAATAATCGGTCATTTTACTAAAATACCTAAAAAATTTATTGCCAGCCTCATTATTGGAAATAATATTGTACTTGTAATTTATGGTATTTTAGCTGCATACATGCTTGAGCCAATTTTACTAAATTATACTCAAAACACGTTTCTTATTTTAGTTTTACAAACTCTTATAACATCATTTATTATACTTATATTTGGCGAATTTATTCCAAAAACTTTATTCCGATTAAAAGCAAATTCTCTTCTTTATTTTTTTTCCATTCCAACATTAATAATTTATTACACATTATACCCAATTACATACTTATTTATTTCGGCTTCTAATCTCCTCATTAAACTATTTTTTAAAGAACAAAGTACACAAAAAAGTGAAGTAATAATTAGTAAAATAGACATACAAGAACTAATTAAGCAAAACATTGAAAATCAACACGAAAAAAATAAAGTAGAATACGAATTAAAAATATTTCAAAATGCACTTAGCTTCAATCAAGTTAAACTTAAAGAATGTATTATTCCAAGAACAGAAATTGTTGCAGTAGATAATAAAACTAATGTACAAAAAGTTAAAGAAATCTTTATAGAAACAGGATATTCCAAACTAATAGTTTTTGAAGATAACATTGACCATATAGTTGGCTACATACACATAGGCGATATATTTAACGAACCAGAAGATATTAAATCCATATTACGTGAAATACTTATAGCACCAGAAACATTACCAGCAAATAAATTATTATCAGAATTTATTCAAAAGAAAAAAAGTATTTCTCTTGTTGTAGACGAATTTGGAGGGACAGCAGGCATTGTTACAATAGAAGATATTCTTGAAGAAATTTTTGGAGAAATTAATGACGAACACGACACTAATGAATTTATTGAAAGACAAATAAATGAAAATGAATACATATTTTCAGGACGATTGGAAATAGATTATATTAACGATAAATATAAACTCGATATTCCCGAATCGCAAGAATATGAAACTATTGCTGGATATGTTTTATATTATCACCATAGCATTCCTAAAACAAATGAAATTATCAGCTTGCTTCCATTTACAATAAAAATATTAAAAAGTACAAACACTAAAATTGACTTAATTATGTTAAAGAAAGGAGCAGATGAGTAAAATTTATAAAAATGTTTTCTATTTATTGTTTTTTTTAAATAATTTTTTAATTTCATTTTCGCAAAACCAACAATCAAATAACTATTACATGTCCTTTACAGGACGGTATGGTTTTATTTTCCCACATAGACCATCAATAGCATACTTAGTTAACAAACATATTCCAGCTTTTGATTTTAATATTTCTAAACAATTAAATTACAAAAGTTGGCATAAATTATACAAGTATCCATACGCAGGGATAGGATTTTACCACGCAAACCTTGGTAATAAACTCTACACAGGAAAATCTTTCGCCTTTTATAGTTTTATCGATTTTCCTTTAACTCAATCACAAATTCATAGTTTAAATTTTTCTCTCGCTTTAGGTCTTGCTTATTTAACCAAATATTACAACGAAAAAAGTAATTATTTCAATCTTGTTATTAGCACACCACTAAACACTTATGTCGATTTTGGACTTACTAATTGCTTTTATATAAATCATTTTCGATTAAATGTTGGTATTGGATATACACATTATTCTAATGGAGCGATTTCAAAACCAAATTTAGGATTTAACATCCCCTCTGCAAAAATCAGTATTGGATATTTTAATCAACGTCAATTATTTAAAAAAAATAGCATTGAAACTGCACAACACAAAACATTCTACGAAGTTCATTTTTTACTAGCAGGAGGGATTAGGCAAAATTCAACTTCCGATCCTTATCATTATTTTGCAAATACATTTGCTGTAAGTTTAGAAAAATTCGTTAGTGCAAAAAGAAATATAGGTATTGGTTTAGATTGTTTTTACGATCCGTCTATCCCACAAAGAAACAATTTTTCTTACGATAAACCTTATTCTCCGTACATCCGAACAGGCATTCATCTATCCCATGATTGGGTTTTAAATCGCTTAAATATAACTTTTCAAACAGGAATATATTTTTATGATAAGTTAAATTTAGATGGTAAAATATTTAGTCGTGTAGGATTGAAATACAAAATTAATTCATTTATTCAGGCAAATTTATTATTAAAATCGCATTTTGC
>JBBIKO010000192.1:0-4532 GCA_037445415.1 Bacteroidota bacterium | reverse complement strand
AATTTTTGCTACTTTTTTGTACAATGATATTGAGTGCGCTCCAAAAATAACTACAAAAACTATAAGTATCATTATTGATATTTCTATAATATTCCTCATTGTACTTTTACGGTTAGTTTTTCTTGTTATTATTGTTTTTTCTTTTTAATATATCTGATTGTATTCTAATTGCTTCCATGTGAATAATTTCGAGTAATGATTTGATAAATGATAAATTCATGTTCAATTGTTTAGCTCTATTCTGCCTACTATCAATTATTTCTTTCCATCTTTTTAATTGTAATATAGATATTTTATGGTGTTTTTTGTATCTTGCCATCTTTTCTACGAGTTTCATTCTGTAATTTAGAAGCTCTAACATCTGCATATCAATTGAATCAACCTGTTCTCTCAATTTTATTAACTCCAAATGTTCGTTTAATTCTTTATTTGTACAGATAGTTAAATTGGTTAAAAATTTTTTTAATTGGGCTGGTGTAATTTGTTGTTGGCTATCGCTCAAAGATTCTTTTGGTTTTATGTGAGTTTCAATCATCAATCCATCGTAACACAAGTTTAAAGCCTTTTGAGATACTTCAAATACATACTTCGTATTTCCAGCTATATGACTCGGATCGCAAATAATAGGAAGATTAGAAAAATGGGTTTTAAGCTCAATTATAAGTTCCCATTTTGGAATATTGCGATATTGTGATTGTTCGAAAGGATAAAACCCTCGATGAATCGCTGCTATTTTTTTTATTCCGTTTTTATAAATTCGTTCGATTGCGCCTAACCATAGTTTAATATCCGGATTTAATGGGTTTTTAACTAAAACTATTGCTTTTGTTCCTTTTAATGCTTCAGCTATTTCTTGAACAGAGAATGGATTAGAAACTGTTCTGGTCCCCAACCATATAATGTTTATACTATTATTTAAGCATAATTCAACATGTTTTGCACTTAACACTTCTACTGCAACATTAATTTTCAAAAAGTCTTGTATTTCTCTGAGCCAGGCCAATGCTATTTCACCCACACCAGCAAAATCGTTCGGGTTAGTTCGTGGCTTCCACACACCTGCACGAAAGACAGACACTTGCTGAATTTTAGAAACAGCTTGTGCCGTTTTAATAGCCTGTTCGTACGATTCAACACTACAAGGTCCTGCAATAATCAAAGGAGAGTATACAGGTTTTTCGAACCATTGACTTATGGGCAATATTGAAGATAATTTTGTCATTAGTTGCAAAAAGCAGTATTTATTTTAATCGTTAAATAACTGCTCAATTCTTTCTTTTATCTTTTTCGATTCTTCCTCCATTCCTGGTTTTCCCATTAAAGCAAACATATTTTTCTTATAAGCTTCCACACCTGGCTGATCAAAAGGATTAACACCGAGCAAATATCCACTTATACCGCAAGATATTTCAAAAAAGTAAATGAGTTGTCCGATATAATTTTCATTCAAAGTAGGTATTTCTATTAAAATATTTGGAACTCCACCGTCAATATGAGCAAGTAAAGTTCCTAATCGTGCCATATCATTCACGTAGCTAATTCTTTTATAGCTTATATAATTTAACATGTCTTTATTAGAAGGCTCATAAGGTATTGCTAAATGATTCGATGGATGTGATACACTTAAAACTGTTTCAAACAAAATTCTTTCTCCTTCTTGAATGTATTGACCAAGTGAATGTAAATCGGTTGTAAAATCGACAGATGCAGGAAATATTCCTTTCCCGTTTTTACCTTCACTTTCTCCAAATAGTTGTTTCCACCACTCCATAAAGCAGTGCATACGTGGTGTATAACTTGCCATAATTTCAATTTTTTTTCCAGCGTTATATAATGCATAACGTGCTAAAGTGTATTGAATAGCAATATTTTCTTTAGGTTCTTGTTTAAATAAAATGTGTTTCATTTGCTGTGCTCCTTTTATTAAATCGAATATGTTTCCGCCAGCAACAGCAATAGGAAATAAGCCAACAGGTGTTAACACAGAATATCTTCCTCCAACGTCATCTGGTATAACAAACCTTTCGTAACCTTCGCTTTTAGCTAATTCCAGCAGAATTCCTTTATCTTTATCAGTAATTGCTACGATACGTTTTCTTGCACCTTCTACACCATATTTGTTTTCTATATGATGTTTTAACAATCGAAATGCTATTGCAGATTCGGTTGTAGTTCCCGATTTTGAAATAACAGCCATTGCATATTCGTATTCATTAAGTACTTCCAACAATTGAAATAAATAATCTTCACCCATGTTCTGACCTGCATAAAGTATAATTGGTTTGCTTCTATTAGGCAAAATTGAGTTAAAATTATGATAAAGCATATCTATTACAGCACGTGCTCCTAAATATGAACCACCAATTCCTACAACCACTAGTATATCAATCTTTTTTCTTATCTCGTCTGCTATATGTTCAATTCTTTTCAACTCGCTGTAAGCTATTGTATCTGGCAATTCTACCCATCCTAAAAAGTCGTTTCCTTTACCAGTTTTATGTTTTAATGCTAATAAATGTCTATAAGCTTCGTCTAAATGTTTTGTAATAGCATCTTCCTTAATAAATGGCTTTACAAAGTCAGTATTAACAAGAATGGTTTCCATAGTTTATTTAAATTTATCTATTAACATTTTTATTTCTAAAGAAGGTGAATGTCTTAAATAAAGAATGTTATATACAGCCTGACAAATTTGTAGTTCAACATTGTGCTTTTGGGCTATATTAATTATACTTTTTACTGCATAATAACCTTCTGCTATCATATTCATTTCCAGTTGTGCTGCATTAACAGAATACCCCTTCCCTATCATAATTCCAAAGGTTCTGTTCCTGCTAAATTGCGAATAACATGTTACTAAAACATCTCCTAAATATACATAATCTTTTATATCTCTTTTTTTGGGTACTACTGTACTGATAAACAATTCTATTTCTTTTAGAGCATAAGTAACGAAGATAGCTAAAAAGTTGTCCCCATACCCTAAAGAATGAATAATTCCTGCTGCAATAGCCATAATATTTTTTAAAGCAGAAGCAAATTCAGCACCCACAATATCTGAATTCTTTGTTATTTTTATATAACGATTTGTAAGAATAGATTTAACTTTTTCTCTTAATACTTCATTTTCTGCCAGAATAGTTAGAAATGTCAATCTTTCTGATGCAACTTCTTCTGCATGCGAAGGACCGCTTAAAAAACCTATATTACGCATAGAAACTTCAAGTTTCTGATACAAATATTGCGATACAGTTAGCTGACTTATTGGCAAAATTCCTTTTGTTGCAGAAACAAAATACTTATTTCTGAGTAATTCTGGATTTATTTCAAATAGCATATACTCTGTGAAGGCTGCGGGTAAAACTAAAAATAATATTTCTGAATTTTTTATTAAATCGTATATTTTTGAATAAATTGTAACTTTGTTCAAATCAATCTCTACATCGCTTAAATATGAAGGATTATGTTTTGTTTGAAGAAT
Source organism: Bacteroidota bacterium (assembly GCA_037445415.1). Lineage (GTDB taxonomy): Bacteria > Bacteroidota > Bacteroidia > Bacteroidales > GWA2-32-17 > Ch61. The sequence continues at coordinate 1,051 of JBBIKO010000192.1, read as the reverse complement.
GCTTTCTCTCATGTCGTTATAACGAACAAGCCAATGAACATGATGATTATTATTCTGTAAAACTTTTAACAAAGCTGTTCCCCAGCTTCCTTCGCCTATAATACCTATAGAGTTCATTTTTGCAAAGTTAGTTAATAAGTTATTTGTATATTCGAAAATAATTTTAATTTATTAACAATTATATATAAAAAATGGCTGTCGAAAATAAACAGCCGTAAAAATTAATAACTTTAAAAATTACAAAAATTATAGACGAGAATATTTTTTTAGTAGCTTACCTTCTTTTGTAAACCATTCTGCTAATCCGTAATAACTAGTTCTACTTCCCTTTAAAGCATAATTATTAACACTTTTCTGATTTCTTTTCAAACGAAACAAAGCAGAATGTATTGCCGAAAATGCGGTTTCTTTATCTGATTCATCCAAATCTAATTCTGTAATAGCATATTGTTTAAATTCTTCAACAGTTAAAGGATAACCTGTTAAACGAAGCTTATCGAAAACATAATCGCTCCACAAAATATTTTTATTCCTTTTATAATTTGATGCAATAATTTCTGTTACTTCTTTTTTCTCTTCTTTTTCTTTTTTTTCTTTTTTCTTTGAACCAAAATCTATAACAGGTATTTTCTCATCATTCATTAAATCCAAAAACTCTTTAACTGCAGGATCGTATTTAGCTCTTTCAACAAATTCTTGCCATTTTGTGTGGATCTTTCTTACAATCTTTTTTTCTTCTTTTGGAGTTTCATCTTTTTCAATTTTACTTTCATCTTTTACAATAACTTGTTTAGCATATATATCATCTGGTACTAAATATTTTTTATAAACAGTTGCATCAATATTAGATGAAACCCCTAACTTTTCAAGCATATTTTTTACTTTCTCAATTTTCTTAACTAATAAACGCAATTCATCATTATAATAGTGTATCATTTCTTCTATTTCTTCAGGAGAAAACTGTAGCTTTATTTCCTTGTTTTTCATAATTTAAAATTTTTTTTCAAAGTTACAAAATAAAAAGAAATTTAAAAAAATTAATAAAAAAAAA
>JBBIKO010000191.1:0-4543 GCA_037445415.1 Bacteroidota bacterium | reverse complement strand
TTTAATAAAAAATGAATTAAAAAACTCTGTTTTTTTTGGATAATTTTTATAAAATTCAATTAAATATTTAAGTGTAAAAGTTGTATCTTCCGATTGACGTAAATCTAATCCGTAACAAGTTTTGGTATATAATACCTTTTTATTTCCTAAAGTTGCAGGCACTTCGAACGAAAATGAATATTTGCCTTTTAAAAAAGGGTGTCCTATTGCCTGAAATGGAAAATCGGTTCCTCGTGCAACGCTAATTACAGTTCCTTCAAATAAACAAAGCGAAGGATATAAATAAACACTTTGCATATTAACTAAGCTTGGGCTTGGTTTTACGGGTAATGTGTATTTTGTTTTGTGAGTATAATTTTTCAATTTAATAATAGTTAATTTGCAACGGATACCGTTTTTTAGCCAACCTTCACCATTTATCATGTTTGCATATTCCCCAATAGTCATTCCATAAACAATTGGAACAGGATGCATTCCAACAAAAGACCTATAAGCAGTATCTAATACAGGACCATCAATATAAAAGCCTAATGGATTTGGGCGATCTAACACTATTAGTGGAATATTGTTTTCTGCACATGCTTCCATTATATAATGAAGAGTTGAAATATATGTATAAAAACGTACTCCAACATCTTGAATATCGAAAACAATAATCTCTACATCTTTTAAATCGTTTGCATCTGGCTTTTTGTTTTTACTATACAATGATATTATAGGCAATCCTGTTTTTTCATCTTTGGTATTACTAACTAATTCACCTGCTGCAACATCGCCTCTAAAACCATGTTCGGGTGCAAAAATTTTACTGATATCTATGCCTAGTTTATATAAACTGTCAACAAGATGAGTCCCATTGCTAAATATTGCAGAATGATTGCAAATTAGCGCCACTTTTTTCGACTTAATAAAATGCAAATACTCTTCTGTTTGTTCAATTCCTGTAACAACTTTTTGACCAGTAACATTAAAGATTAAACAATATAAAACAATAACTGTACATAAACTTTTAATCATAATCTTTTAAAATATTTCATTTAACATAAATCTTTCCTTTTCTCGAATCCCTTTTTCTGTACGTTGTAATGTACAACATTCTGTAAAAATATCATGTTCGAAAAACAATATCCAGTTTTTTTCAGCAGCTTCTTTCAAAAATTCTTCTTTTTCTTTAAGTAATAGCATTGGTTGAATATCATAAGCAGAAATCCATGGCAAAGAGATATGTACTGCTGTAGGAATCAAATCGGCAGGTAGGGCTATTGTTTTATCTTTTATGTGAATTATTACAGATATCATTCCCATTGTATGACCATCATATAAACGAATTTCTATTCCATCGTATAAAGTCATGTTGCTTTCTATCAATCTTAATTTTCCACTTTCTTCAATAGGCAATAAATTTTCGTGCTGAAAAGCTGCTTTTTCTCTTACATTAGGGTTCATAGCCCATTCCCATTGCTTTTTACTTACCCAATGCAAAGCGTTTGAGAATGTAAGAATTATATTTGTTTTGTCGTCAGAATATTTTGTTGCACCTGCACAATGATCCCAATGCAAATGTGTAAACACAACATCGGTAATACTTTTTGTATCATAGCCCAATTCATTTAACGATTTAATTAAATCATATTCGCCATTAACATATATGTAAGATAAAAATTTTTCATCGTGTTAGTTGCCAATACAAGCATCTATAAGTATTCTTCGTTCTCCGTTATCAATCAATAAACAGCGATTAGCTAAATTGCACATATTGTTTTCATCGGCAGGATAAACCTTTTGCCACATTGATTTAGGAATAACTCCAAACATTGCACCACCATCAACTTTAAAATTAGGTGTTTTAATGATATTTATTTTCATAAGTTTTTGTAATTTTAACAAAATTTTGCGATAAAATTAAGAAATTATTTCGACTCTTTTTATGTGGTATCATTTTATAGCAATTGGTGGAAGTGCAATGCACAACTTGGCGTTAGATCTTCTTCAAAAAGGTCATAAAATTACAGGTAGCGACGACGAAATTTTTGAACCATCGTTCACTAGACTAAAAAATGCTGGTATTTTGCCTGAAAAGTTTGGTTGGTATCCTGAGAGAATAGAAAAAAATATTGATGCAGTTATTGTTGGGATGCATGCCAGAGCCGACAATCCAGAACTCGTGAAAGTTAAAGAGTTGGACATACCATATTTTTCGTATCCCGAATTTTTATATGAACATGCTAAAAGCAAAAAACGTATTGTTATAGGCGGTAGTCATGGCAAGACTACTATTACATCTATAATTTTACATGTGTTAAAACATACTGCCATAAAATACGACTACATGGTAGGAGCTCAAATAAATGGATTTGATAGGATGGTACAACTATCTGATGAAGCAAGTATTATGATTTTTGAAGGAGATGAATATTTAACTGCACCTTTCGATTTGCGACCAAAATTCCACGTTTACAAACCTCACATTGCTATACTAAGTGGCATATCTTGGGACCACATGAACGTTTTTCCTACTTATGAAAAATATGTCGAACAATTCGAAATATTCGTAAAAACAATTGATAAAAATGGTACTCTTATCTGGTACAAAAACGATAGCGAACTTGAAAAAATTTGTAGTACATTAAATATTAAGCAACTTTCCTATAATGAACATTCGTTTGTTATTGAAAAAAATCAAACATTTTTATTAAACAACAAAGGAGAAAAAATTCCAATTAAAATTTTTGGTCGTCATAATTTGCAAAATATTCAAGCAGCAAGACTTACATGCAACGAATTGGGTGTAGATGATTCTGATTTTTATTTAGCTATTTCAACTTTCGAAGGTGCAAATAAGCGTTTACAAAAATTATTCGAAAACAAAGAAAAAAATATTGTAGTATATTTAGACTTTGCTCATGCTCCATCAAAAGTAAAAGCAACTATTGAGGCAGTTAGAGAACTTTATCCAGAACATTTTATCATATCTTGTCTTGAACTTCACACATATAGCAGTTTAAATAAAGATTTTTTACCGCAATATTCAAAATGTATGATAAAAAGCGATTTATCTATTGTATATTTTAATCCTCACGCCATTGAACTGAAAAAATTGCAAATGCTTAATGAGCATGATATTTACAATGGCTTTCAGCAAAATAATTTGAAAATTTTTAACGACTCTAGGCAACTATTTAATTTTATTATTTCGTCTATAAAAAACAATTGTATATTTTTGCTAATGAGTTCAGGAAATTTTGATAATTTTGATATAAAAAGTATGGGCGAAGAATTATTATGAAAATTTTATTTTCAATATTATTTTCATTTTTTTCTATTTATGTTTTTAATCAAAACGCTAATATAAGCGGAGTTATAAATACATACGCTTGGGGAATAAGACAAATAAACACTTCGCAAATTCAAGTAGATAATGCTTCAGTTTTTTCTGTAAACGACACTGTACTTATTATTCAAATGAAAGGAGTTCAAATAAATACAAACAATAGTATAAACTTTGGTACAGTTAATAATTTTAATAATGCTGGTAATTACATGTTCTCTGTAATAAATAACATAAATTATAATACAAATACTTTAAATCTTTCATGTCCTATACCTATCAGCTTACCATTTGCTGATAGTTTATTTCAGGTTGTCAAAGTTAAATCATATTACAATGCTACAGTAAGCCATACACTTACTTGTATGCCATGGGACGGGAAGAAAGGTGGGGTGTTAGTTTTTATGGTTTATGGTACATTAACATTAAATGCCGACATAAATGTTAGTGAAAAAGGTTTTAGAGGATTTCAAAACCTATACCAAAATTATTTAGACTTATGTTCATCTGTAATTGGTAGTAGTAGTTTCCGTTATTCAATTAACGCAAAGGACTCATCGGGTTTAAAAGGAGAAGGTATAGCTGTTATATTGCCAACATATGCTCGTGGTAGAGGGAAAATAGCAAATGGTGGAGGTGGTGGCAATACACTCAACAGTGGTGGTGGAGGTGGCAGTAATGCTGGTGAAGGAGGCACTGGGGGCAGGGAAGTTAGTTTATGCTATTCATCAGTTGGGGGCATTGGTGGAGAAAGTTTAATAATATCAAGCACATATAGCGGCGACAGATTAATTATGGGAGGAGGTGGAGGATGTGGCACATTTGAAAATGACGTTAATGATGCTTCAAAAGGAGGAAATGGTGGAGGAATAGTAATATTATTTGCCAACAATATTATTTCAAACAATGCAAGTATTTTAGCAAATGGCGAAAATATTTTATATACTACTAACTACGAAAGTGCAGGTGGCGGTGGTGGTGGTGGAACAATATTAGTTAAAGCAAGTAATATTAATGGAAATATTTCGCTACATGCACTTGGAGGCAAAGGCGGGAATAGCTCCTTAAGTAATTGTCGTGGTTCTGGAGGCGGTGGTGGAGGAGGTTTAGTATATTTTAACAGTTTAAACGTTAATATAACTCCTGTTATTAATGTTTCTGGTGGATTAGCAGGAAATGCTTGTATAAATTATAAAGGGACAAACGGAAGTGACG
>JBBIKO010000190.1:0-4559 GCA_037445415.1 Bacteroidota bacterium | reverse complement strand
ACGATAATCACCTCCTTTAAGTGTATCTAAAAATAAGCGGTAAATACTGTCGCCATCGTTTTGATAATTTTTTGCTGCATTTATTCCACCTTGAGCAGCAATGCTATGTGCTCTACGAGGGCTATCTTGATAGCAAAATATTTTTACATTATAGCCAAGCTCACCTAAAGATGCTGCTGCTGATGCTCCTGCCAATCCTGTCCCCACGACTATAATGTCTAGCTTCATTTTATTGGAAGGACTAACAAGCTTACAATTCGATTTAAAATTTGTCCATTTTTTATCTATTTGACCACCTGGTATTGTTTCTTTAATTCAAGATTGATTTAATAAAAAAGTATAATGAAATAGTACTAAATCCAACTGTTATAAATATTGCATAAATGCTACTTAGTAATTTAAGTCTTTTAAGCCATTTTTGGTTGTTTAACCCAATTGTTTGAAACGATGAATATAATGCATGGTTAAGATGTAAACCCAAAATAATAAACCATAATAAATAAATAAATGTGTAAATCCAATTATTATAATGAAATAGTCCTGTAACTATTTCAAATTTTGTTATTTGTCCACTTTCAATCAAATCAGTAAAACTGAACTTGTAGAAATAATTATATAAATGAATTAAAAGAAAACCAAATATTGCAAAGCCAGTTATCCACATATTTTGAGAGGACCAAGAAGTATCAGTTTTTGTTGAAACAGCATAAGGGATTGGGCGTGTTTTGCGATTTTGAAGTGTTAACCAACTTCCATATATAATGTGTAATAAAAAGCCACCTGCTAATACAAATCGAGTTACAAAAATTATTGGATTACTTTCCATAAACTCAGCTGCCTTATTGAACAGGGTGCCAGATGAGTCTAAAACAGCTAAAAAATTTATACTAAAATGCACTAATAAAAAAATTATTAAAAACAAACCACTAAGGCTCATTAATATTTTCTTTCCTACTGACGAATTTAAAAAACTACTCATAATAATTTTGTCATTTATTCTTTTATTTCAATTTTGCTAATAGGTTCAATAATTATAGGATTTTCTATTTCAAACAAAGAACTACTTTGAGGTACAAAAAAAGTAGTAGGTTCGAATTCGCAGTCTTTATGTTCGCATTTTATTGTATATTCTCTGTTTTGTTTTAAAATCATAATATAATATCCAGTTTCCTTATTCGGTTTATATTGTCCCATTAGTTTATTTGTTTTATTATCATAAACCTTAATAATTAAGTCTTTTACAGGTTGTGTTTCTTGTCCTTTTAAATATATTTTCCCTTTAATGACAGCAGAATTTCTTTCTGGTAATGACAATAAATTCATTATATAAATATCTTTTCCTCCATAGCTATCATCTCTAATAGATGAAAAATAAGCCCTTTTTTCATCCGTCGAAACAAAATAATAAACTTCGTCGTCAGTAGTATTTATTGGATAACCTAAATTTTTTGGTTTCCCCCAAGTACCATCATCTTGTAATTCAGACACAAATAAGTCGTATCCGCCAATAGTGTAATGACCTTTAGATGAAAAGTATAAAGTATATCCATCTGGCATCAAAAATGGCCCCTCTTCGTCGTATGGTGTATTAATGTTAATACCTAAATTTTTAGGAATACCCCAATCTCCATTTGGAAGTCTGTGTGAAACATATAAATCTTTTCCACCGAAACCTCCTGTTCTATCACTTGAAAAAATTAACATGTTTTTGTCTGTTGATATAGTTGCATGAGTTTCGTTTGCCGATGAGCTTATTTGAGGTTCTAATTTAACGGGCTTAGACCAATTATTATTTTCATTTTTATATGACACATAAATATTACCTATTCCAAAATCATCTATATAAATGTAAAGTTCTTGACCATCGGATGAAACACAAATGCTTGCTTCATGACGTTCACTATTTATATTTTGACTTATTTTTTCGGGATTTGACCATCTTTCATTTATTTTTTTAGAAATATAAATATCTTCAAAATATTTTCCATCGTCTGTTAATAAACCTCCTGTACTTCCTTTGCGTCTGGATGTAAAAATTATTTCTTCCTCATTATTAATAAATATTGCAGAATGTTCATCGTATTCAGAATTTATTATCCCACCTAAATTTTCTATTGATATTTCAATAGAATCATTTATTAAGTTTTTTGCATAATTTGATGTTTCTATCAGTCGTTTAACTTCATTATATTCTGAACTGAATGGTGTAAGATATTCTAAATATTTAGCAAAGTAATTATCAGCTTTATCGAAATCGTATATATAATGATAAATGTTACCAATGTATTTGTATACTTTAGATGGTGAATTACTTTCTTTGAAAGATAATTCCTTATAATTATTTGAAGTGTTATTAGAAGCTTTTAAAAAATATGGAAGTGCATTTGTCTTTTTCAAAGGAATATTGTAATAGCATAAACCCATTAAGTAATTATAGTTCGCATTTGTTGAATCTTTTTTTAATAAATATTGTAAATGCGTAATTGCTTTAGAATAATTATTAAATAAAATTGCACGACGAGCTTGATTAAAATGATTTTTTGACTGAATTTTAAAAAATATCTGAGCTTTTGATGATAAAACTAAGAATATAAAAATAACTGTAAAAATTTTGTACATTTTTTTGTTTTATTTGCAAACAAAATTAGTTTATGTTTTTATTTCAACAAAGATTTTTCTAATTTTATTTTATAAAATTTTTTGATAAAAATTGGCAACTTTATTAAAAAAGTATCGTCTTCTTTAAATAAAAACATAGTATGAAAACTATTTATTTGTTTTTCTTATTGAGTTTATTAATTTCTATAAATTTATATTCTCAAAATAATCATACATGTTGTAAAAGTAATGAAAGAAGTATTAATGATACAGTTGTAAAAATTTTGAAACATTTTATATCCAAAGATGCTACTGCCGAAGCCTTTATTATTCAACGTTATAGAGATGATACAGTTGCTGACAAATGGCTAAATAAATATTTAACAGAAACTCGTCATAAAAATGTACATAATTTGAAGGGGTTAAAATCAAGTTTATGTTCTAATTTAGATTTTGAGTTAGGAAATTTTACTGGTTGGGGTGGGACCGCTCCAGTTAATAATCGTCATACTATTGAATCTGTTGGTAATGATCCTTATGGAAACTTTCCTAAAAAAGCACCTGGAGGTGGGAATTTTTCTGTTCGACTTGGTAATAACAGTGTTGGAGCACAAGCTGAACAACTTATTTTTACATTTGTTGTTGGTCCGCTAGATACAAATTTTATTTATAAATATGCTGTCGTTTTTGAAGATCCTGGACATACGTGGGCAGAACAACCTTATTTTGAACTTAAAATATATGATGGAGGTAATAATATAATTCCTTGTAGTTATCAGCAATATGTTGCAGGAGGTAGCATCCCAGGATTCCAAGATGCAGGTAATGGTGTATGGTATAAAGATTGGACAACTATTGGTATTAATTTAAACCTTTATATAGGTCAAACTTTAACTATTGTAGTAACAAGTGCAGATTGTTCTCAAACAGGACATTTTGGATATGGTTATGTTGATTTTATTTGCCCATCTTCTCTTCTTACACAACAAAATACTTATTGTGATAATGTTACATCTGCAGTTTTAACTGTTCCAGATATTGATCCAGGAATGTCTTATACTTGGTCAACTGGTGAAACAACTCCATCTATCAATATTAATCCACAAAACTATAATGGAAGTGATGTTAGTGTTTATATAAATTCACCAACATCAGCTGGGTTGTGTGGTTTTTGGTATGTTTTCCCAATTGAAATTATTCAACTTACCCCACAATTTAGTAATACAAATAATTGTCTTACAGTGAATTTTACCGATTTATCAACTGCTAATACTGGCAATATAACATCATGGTCTTGGGATTTTGGCAATGGAGCAACTTCAACACAACAAAATCCAACATATACATATCCTAATTCAGGTAATTATAATGTTACTTTAACTGTAGCTGTTGGTAATTGTCAAAAGTCAATTTCACAACAAATAACAGTTGATTTGCCAAATATTCAAATTACAAGTACGAATGTTAGTTGTTTCGGTGCAAATAATGGAACTGCTACTGTAAATATTTCTGGTGGAACACCTCCTTATAATTATTCATGGTCAAATAATCAAAGTTCGGGTAGTTTAGCTAATTTGCCACCTGGAACTTATACTGTAACAATTTCTGATGCCTCGGGTTGCACAAATGTTCAGTCAGTTAATATAATAGAGCCTCCTGAACTACAATTAAGTATTACTCCAGCAGATGTATCATGTTATGGTGGAAATGATGGTTCTGCACAACTAGCAATAAATGGAGGTACACCTAATTACACTGCTATATGGAATAATGGACAAACAGGATTATTGATTTCTAACTTAACAGCAGGAACTTATTCTGTAACTGTTACTGATCAAAATTCTTGTACAAAAGTTGGCAACGTAACAATTGATCAGCCTCCACAACTAATAGTTTCTGCCATTGCAAACCCTTCTACGATATGCGAAGGTCAAACTTCTACTTTAACTGCAAGTGGAGCA
>JBBIKO010000189.1:0-4601 GCA_037445415.1 Bacteroidota bacterium | reverse complement strand
TTGCGTAACTCCCATTTTCTGCTATCGCCATCTGCATCAATATTTACCCAACATGCTGGTGGGAATGTGGTTCCCTCAAAGCTCTCTATATAAGGAAATGTTGTAACAGCATTACAGAATGTAGTAAACTGATTTGGTGTTAATGACCAATAACTTGTGTTCCCTCCGCCACAGTCAGCTTGTATATACCAATCATAAGTTATTCCTGAAGTTAATCCTGTTAAAATGTATGGATTTGTAGTTACATTAATTATTGTTCCACTACCTAAAGAAAAGCCAGCAGGTCCATATTGAATATTCCATGCAGTTTCATTTCCTCCTGGTGTCCAAGAAAGTTGAGCGGAATTAACTGTAATGCTAGCAACCGATAATCCTGTTGGAGTTAAACAGCTTGGCGGGGTACAATTTGCAACAAAAGTATAAAAAACTGAGCCTGGTGTTGGATTATTACCTGCAGAAAAAGAATAAAGAGTTGTACCAAAAGGATCATTTATTATTAAACCGCATTCTTCATTATAAGCCCCCCCATTAAAAAATAAGCTTACACTGTCATCGGGACATAACATTACATTTTGGGTACCACTACTTCCATTTGCCAAAGTGTAATTCCCTTGTAAATTCCCATTTACCACAACAGAAATACTAGCACCATTCCATCCATCACCGTAAGAATCAGAAAATTGCAAAACATAAGCACATTGACTACTTGCAGGACAACTTGCTGTTGTAAAGGCAGTTGTTACTGGTGAACTTGTTGCACCGCCACCGCAATCCGTGTAAATGTAAACATCATAAGCTGTTGATGGAGTTAATGATGTTAAATTTAATGTATTAGTAGAAGCATTTATTATAGTTCCTGTTCCGGGAATAAATCCTTGTATTCCATATTCAACTATCCAAGCCGAAGCACCTCCAAAATGACTCCACGTAACTGTTGCATTGTCATTTGTAACATTTGAAACAGTTACTTGTAATGGGTGAACACAAGAAGGTGTTCCTGTACCATAAATTTCAAAAGGAAATCCCTGTGGGTGTTGTCCATCCATTAAATTAGTCCAGGATGTTCCATCATATTGCATTGCATTACCTGTAACAGCAACTCCTTGAATTGTAACAGGGTTTGCCCAAGGTCCAGATGTTAATGTTCCACCTGCTTGCCATTGAACCCAATATATTCCTGGTTGTAATGTTAAACCTGGAGTATTAATTACATTTCTCATTATTGGTCTTTGTGTGTTTGTTAAAACATCGCCTCTGTAACAACCAGAAAAATGAGTTCTACTTAAAACATTTGAAGTCATATTTCCCCATACTACTGTACTTCCAGGTAGATTTGGATTACCATTCCATATTTGTACACGATAATTGTTAATAGTAGATGTTGTACTACTTCCTGTTTGATAGCAATAAAATACAAGCGAATCAACAGTCCAACCACCAGATGAAACAGAAAAATCTTCTGCTACAGAATAGCCACCACTAATTGAGTGTGCAAAACCATAACTACCTAAACCTAAACTTGTCTGTAATAAACTAAAATTATTACCGCCCGGACCACCACCAGGATGTGTTACAAAGTCACCATTGTTGTACAAAATAGACTTACTACCACCTGTTAATTCGTTAATTATAAAATTTGGTTGTTGGAAATTAAAATTAACAGAAGCTTTTGTGCGTTCTGCTTCATTATTTGTTTTTAAACCAATTGTTTTTTTGGTTTGACCAAATGCTAAAGTGCTAACTAATATAACACTTGTAACTAAACATAGTAATTGTTTTTTCATAAATAAAAGATTTTAAATTATAAAGCAAAATTACATAAAAGATTATAATTATGAAATTTTATTGTTACAACTTTCTAAAATATCTTTTTCTAATTCTATCGCATTGTTTTGAATTATTAAACCTTCTTCTAAAACTTGTTTTACAAAATTTTTATCTTCTAATCCAGCACAATTTATTTTTACATTCAAATATGCTCCCATTACACAAGCAAGCGCAGCAATAGCTCCTACTCCTGCATCCGAAACAGAATTAGGATTACCTATTTCTGCCATTGCTTTCATAATTTCCATACTTTCGTACGATAATTTCATTACCTTGAAAGGGACTTCTATAGCATATTTTGTTGCTTTTTGAATTTCATTATTCCGTATAATTTTTTCTTCTTCTGTATTTTTGGGCAACGAAAATGCTTCCATAATTTTGTTAAAAGCTATAGTGTCTTCGTCAATTAGCTTTAATAATTCGTTATAATATTGTTTCCCTTTTTCTGCCCAATTGCTAAATTCTTCCCATCTGTCGTCCCAGCCTGGTTTATGTGACGATAAATTTGCAACCATTGTACCAAGGGCTACTCCCATTGCTCCCATAGTGGCAGAAACAGATCCTCCTCCTGGCGCTGGCGATTCAGAAGCTGTTTCTATAACAAAATCTTTTAATGTCAAATTAATAAGCTGCTTCTTAGGTTTTGATTCTTCCGCTAAAATATATTCAATTATTTTCTTTTTGGGATCGAAAGGATATAATTCGCTTAAACCTAAAGACTTAATAGCTATTTTTACAATTTCTTCGTCGGGAATACCTAACGAACGTTTTTGTTTTCTAAGAAAATATTTTCCTGCTTCGAGCATTGCTTGTAATGGAACAACTCCAACTATTTCGCTACCTGTAACTCTAACACCACGTTCTTCTGCTTTTTTACATACTTCTTCAAATGCAACATGTAGTGGTGTAACTGTTATATCGGTTAAATTTAAGGATACTTGTGCTATACCATATTCTTCTATGTACCAACCTATGCCTTTAACTGCTTTAAGTGTGCCTGGCTGCCATATTTCATTACCGAATTCATCTTTTTTTATTTTCCCTGTATAAGGATTTCCTTCTCTTACTGGACGCCCTTTTTCTCTTACATCAAATGCTATTGCATTTGATCGTCTTGTAGAAGTAGTATTTAAATTGACATTATACGCAATTAAAAAATTTCTTGCACCAACAGCTGTTGCACCTGTTTTAGGAACAAATTCTGCTGGCCCAAAATCAGGTTTCCATTCAGGCTTTTTAAGTTTTTCTGATAAGCCTTCGTATTCACCAGAGCGAACATTTGCTAAATTTTTTCTTTCTGGAACAAAAGCAGCAAATTCATAACAGTATATTGGGTATTCTAATTCTTCACCTATTCTTTTTGCTAATTTACGAGCGTACTCAACAGTTTCTTCAATTGTAATATTTGCAACTGGTACTAACGGACAAACATCCATAGCACCAAAACGAGGATGTTCGCCTTTATGTTTAGTCATATCAATTAATTCTTTTGCTTTTTTTGCTGCTAAAAATGCGGCTTCACATACTGGCTCAGGTTCTCCAACAAAGGTAACAACTGTTCGATTTGTTGTTTTACCAGGGTCAACATCTATTAGTTTAACTCCTTCAACAGATTCTATTACATCGGTAATTTGCTTTATAATATCCATATTGCGACCTTCACTAAAATTAGGTACGCATTCGATTATACGTTTTGCATTCATAAATATTTTGAATTATTTTGTTTGTGTTTCAAAAATATGTAAAAATTTTTAACTATCATTAACTACAAAGTTCTTTTGTTTTTTGTATGCCTAATACTCCAGTTTAGTTCATAACCTATTAGCAAAGCCAATGAATTAAAGTAAATCCATAACATTAAAACAATTAACGTTCCTAAAGAACCATAAAGTTTATTATACTGGCTAAAGTTGTTAGCATAATAAGAAAAACCTAATGAAACTAATAAAACAAGTAAAGTAGCTAGAGTAGAACCTGCTGAAAAAATTCTAAATTTCGATTTTTTTGCTGGAGCAAAATAATACAAAAACGAGATTGAGAAAAAAAACGACGATAGTACTATAATCCATTTTCCAAAATTTAATACAAATAATAAAATTCCTTTTTGTATAATTTCTTGCTCCATAAGATATTCGAAGACTGATTGGCTGAAAATAAGTAAGATAACAGCAAGAATAATTAGAATTGAAAAAATAATTAACAAAATTAAAGCGACTAACCGACGTTGAAACCAGCTTCTATTATCGTATGCTAATTCGGTAGCGTTAAAAGCAGATATTAAAGCATTCATCCCATTAGTAGCGAAATATAAAGTAGAAATAAATCCGAATGACAATAATCCTGCTCTTTTATATTGGATAATATCTATTATTGTTCCTCTAACAGTTAAGTAAGCATTTGTAGGCATAACTTCTTTAAGCAATTTAAGCAATTCGTGTGTAAAGCCTGAAATTGGTAAATAAGCAAGTGCTGAGAAAAAAAAGATTAATGCAGGAAACAAAGCTAAAAACAAGTTATATGCTATAGATGATGCACGAACAGTTAAAGCCGATTTGTTAATACTATTAATCAGAAATTTTAATACTTCCCAAATAGGTTGATTGTCGAAACCTGGTAAAGTGATTGTTTTAAAAAAAATTAGCAATCCGTTTATCGGTTTCACTTTAATTTTGCTTTTAAGCTTAAATCTAAACTTTTAATATGATGTGTTAGTGCTCCTATGCTTATGTAATCTACGCCACATAATGCATATTCTCTAACATTTGAAAGTGTAA
>JBBIKO010000188.1:0-4617 GCA_037445415.1 Bacteroidota bacterium | reverse complement strand
ATACCAATATTGTTTACGCAAAGTAGATGAATGAAGTAACCATATTTGCCGAGTAGATTCTTGTTTTAACCTACGTACAATTTGTGAAATGGATAAACGAGGAATGTAACGGATAAGGAAATGGATGTGGTCAATATCACTTTCCATTACTTCAATTTCAAAATCTGAACCATTTGCAATGGATAAGAATATTTGCTTAATATCATCATTTAACTGACCAACTAACATTGGTTTACGATATTTGCAAACAAAAATTAAATGACACTTTAAGTAGTGTTTTGAGCGATTTGTGCTGATGTAATTACTTTTTTTAGACATAGTAGCGAAATTTTTTTGTGAATGTTTCTCAAACTCGATGGAAATATTTACAAAAAAATGTAGCGGATTTAAAAAAAGTATTAACTTTGCATAAAACAAAACTATTTAATAGTAGAGTGAAGACAATTTTTCGGACATATCAATTTGAATTGCAACCAACACAAAAGCAAAAAGTGTTGTTGGATAAGCATTTTGTTTGCGTCCGATACGTTTACAACTACTTCTTAAATGAAAGAAAGGAGCAATATCAGAAAGATAAAAAGTCAGACAATTACAATAAACAGGCAGCTACTTTAACCAAATTAAAGAAAAAGGAAGAAACGGCTTGGCTTAAAGAGGTGAATAGCCAATCATTACAATTTGCTTTAATATGTTTAGATACTGCTTATGTTAACTTCTTTCGTGGTAATGCTAAATTTCCCCGTTTTAAATCTAAAAAGAAAAAGAATAGTTTTACCATTCCACAATCTGCTAAACTTGAATGTGGAAGATTTTTTGCACCTAAATTCAAAGAAGGTATTAAGGTTAATATTCACCGAGAAGTAAAAGGTGAAATTGGTAAATGCACTTTAAGTAAAACCCCGACAGGGAAGTATTTTGTATCAATCCTATCAGAAGAACAACACCAACCAAAAGAAAAAACTGGTGCAGTATGCGGAATAGACTTAGGCTTAAAAGACTTTGCTATTACTTCTGATGGTGTTAAATTCAAAAACGGCAAATACACAAAGCAATATGAAAAAGAATTAGCGAAAGCACAAAAACATCTTTCTCGTAAAACAAAAGATAGTAATTCGTTTGAAAGACAAAGACGAAAAACTGCAAAACTTCACGAGAAAATAACCAATTCACGAATGGATAACTTGCATAAAGTATCCCATCAATTAGTATCTGATTATGATATAATTGCATTGGAGGATTTGAATGTAAAGGGAATGGTTAAAAACCATAAACTCGCTAAACATATTTCTGATGCAAGTTGGGGAACTTTTGTTAAGTTGCTTGAATATAAAGCTGATTGGAATGACAAACAAATCGTTAAAATCAATCGTTTTTACTCTTCGAGCAAAACTTGTTGTGAATGTAATTGGATAAATCAAAATTTAAAACTTTCAGATAGAGAATGGACTTGCAAAAACGGACACATTTTAGACCGTGATTTAAACGCAGCAAGGAATATTCTCAAAGAAGGATTAAAAATATTATCGGCGGGGACCGTCGATTACACGGGTGGAGACCCAAATAAGACTTTGGTAACAAAGCATAAGTCTATGAAACCCGAAGCCCATCTTGTTAGCTTTGCTAAAGCTGGGTAGTTCACCATTTTTTATCTTTATTTTAAAAAAATTTGATATACATTTGCGAAATATTAATTTCAACCTCAATGACAAAAACGAATACAGTAGGGACAATTTCCGAATCTTCCATAAGTTGTTTTCCCTACAAGGATATTAAAATACACTATAAAAAAGCCTTAAATGACACATTTTGTTTTACCATTACGGAATGGGACAACAAAAATATAGGAAACGGCATAATAAAAGACAATAAAGTTACTTTCCTTCAATTAAGTATAACAGACAACCCCAATATAATACAAATACTATTACATATTTTATTATATTTGAAGCAGTTAGAAAAAAAAATATAAATGAAAAAAAAATTAAAACGCGCCGAAAGACATGAGATTTACAAGATAGCCAAAAAGTCTTATGCTCATGCTTATATGAAAGGGAATTTCACGGGGATGTGCGTTCATTTAGCACAGGCAATAGTAGAATTTAAAAGCAGGACAGACCCTAACACAGAAGGGGTAGTGTCAGCGAAGGTGTTTGCTCAATTAAAAGAACTAAAAAAGTTATATAAAAACTATTCCACAACGCCCACATACAAACAGTTGCCGTTTCCCGATTGTCTTTTCATGCATTTGTGGTGGAATTTGGACACCGATAGAACAGAATACTTTGACCTATTGATTGAATGGAGTTCGGGAATAGTTACAAAACTGATTAAACAAATTAAGGTTCGCTTTCTAAAAAGACAAACATAATGAAAGTCCATTTTTTAACACGACGAGGAAGCAAAAGGGCAATTTCAGATAAAATAATTAATCACTTCCCTGAACATAATTTCTATGTAGAGCCCTTTTTCGGTGCGGGGGGATTGTATTTTAACAAGCCATTAGCAACAACCAACATACTTGCGGACGCAGATGAAGATGTGTTTAATTTGTATATGGTAATATTAAATCAGAAGGAAGAGTTTCATAATTTAATAAGCAATATAATTCCTCACCAATCTTTGCTAAACTACTGGAAAAAAAACAAAGAGACAGACCCCTTAAAAAGAGCATTAAGATTTATTTTTTTAAGTAATTTTACTCTCTATGGGGCGAGCACTTTAAACATTGCCATTAATAGAATAGGTTCCCTATTAGCAAACATAGACACAGTTTACAAGATGCTACAAAAGGCAACTTTTTATTGTTGTGATTTTAGAAAATTGCCAAATGTAATTGAAAAAAAATGGTTTAATGACAAAATGTTTTGGTATGCCGACCCACCGTATCTTGCCACTTCTCGTAGAAATTACAATGATGCAAATAAGTTTAGCAAACAAGATTTTTGTGATTTGTTAGATATGTTGGTGGGGTTAAAATGTAAGTTTGCGGTAAGTGAATTTGACAATGATTTTGTAATTGAACAAGCCAAACAGCGTGATTTGAACATTAATTATATAACAAGACGACAAAACATAAAAAACTTTCGGAACGAAATACTGATAACAAATTACAAAACTGGGGGGACATTATTTTAATAGAAAATTTTAATATAAAAAAATAATAAAATTATGAAAAACATCAAAAAATTACTTTGCTTATTTAACCTTCACGAACTAATTTCAACCAACTCGGAAGGATTTTTTAGATGTAATAATTGTAACCGCCACTTCAAAATAGACCTCGCTACAAATACTATACGACAGATTAAAATAATAAACGGAAAAAAAATAATGTATAAACAAATTTACGAAAAGTTTACTATACCAATTTTATGTTTAATTATATTTTTTATCATTTTGATTAAAATATATAAAATTAAAGAGCAATTAAACAGTTTTATGCAAACGAGGACAACTGAAACAATAGACCCACACTTTCAACAAATCAGCATTTGGGAATACTTACATGATTGTAACATACAACACCCTGATATTGTATATGCACAAGTTATGCTTGAAACGGGAAATCTCACAAGCAGGTTATATAATGAATACAACAACCTATTCGGAATGAAAAAGGTTAACAAACGCCCAACAACACAAATACCTTGTGATACATCTGTTTATGGGAAATATGCGAATTGGAAACATTCTGTTCACGATTATATTATTTGGCAAAGCATATACGCTTATAATTTGAGCAGGGAAGAGTATTTTAACTTTCTTGGGGATGTGTATGCTACAGACACCAACTATGTTAAAAAGTTAAAACAATTTATAGAGTGAACTACCCAACCACTAACGATGGTTGGGCTTCAAGGGTCGCAGACTCACCCAACGGTAACGCCTCACCTTGTTTTTGTTTAATGTCCGACTGCATCCCACAACCAGACAATATGTTTATACCTTGCCTTAATATGTTCTTTGCCGCATTTACATCTCTATTGTGAATTTCACCACAAGTTTCACAATTCCATTCTCTTATAGAAAGGGTTAAATCTTGTTTTATCCACCCACAACTTGAACACGTCTTACTACTTGAAAAGTATCTATCAATTTTAATAAATTGTCTATCATTCCAATTAGATTTATATTCAAGCATTGTGTAAAATGTGCCTAATGAAACATCACTCATTGCTTGGGCTAAACAATGATTTTTCATTATATTTTTAACTGCAAGGTCTTCAACAGATATTATGTCGTGGTTTTTGACAATTTCAGTTGATACCTTGTGTAAGTAATCTTTTCTGATATTTGTTATTTGTTCATGTATTAAAGCAAGTTTTCTTTTTTGTTTATTCCTTGATTGACTTCCTTTTATTTTTTTAGAAAGTTGTCGTTGTTCATATTTGACTTTTTTTAATTTAGATTTAAGTGATTTAATATTCTCGTAACTACTGCCATCAGATAATATTGCAAGTTCTTTTATGCCTGTATCTATACCAACTGATTTATTTGTTTTTTCAAATGGTTGATACTTTATTTCACAAGTAATTGAAACATAATATTTCACAGTTGTTGATTTAGATATAGTTGCAAACAAAGGCTCTCCTTCCAATTTTCTATGAAGATTTAATT
>JBBIKO010000187.1:0-4626 GCA_037445415.1 Bacteroidota bacterium | reverse complement strand
ATCTCAATAGTTTTGTCTGAAATTGGCACTTGCCAGTCTTTGTTTCCTTTCGAATATTTGGTCATCCCTGAAAATTCAATTTAAATTTTTTGGATAAAAATTTTTCAGGCGTAAAACAATATTTCGGTAAAACGTCGAGCTTATATCATATAAATCTGCAAAGTTTTATACAAGTAAAATTCTCAACAATCTATATTTTTAATAAATAATTTATAAGATTTTTAAGGGACGACTGATTAGTAGCATTTATTAATAGTCTCCATTTTTTTTACTTTAAATAAACTCTTAAATTTGCACAAAACAATTATTATGAAGTGGCTTTTTCTTGTTTTATTTTTTGCTGTTTTTATATTAAATACTTCTTTTACGTCTAAAGACCCGATAGTTGTTATAAAAACAGAATATGGTTTAATAAAAATTAAATTATACAACGAAACACCAAAACACCGTGATAACTTTTTAAGGTTAGTAAGAGAAAAATTTTACGACAGCTTATTGTTTCACAGAGTAATAAATACTTTTATGATTCAAGGAGGTGATCCTGATTCAAAGCGAGCCCAACCTAGCCAAATGCTTGGGAATGGAGGTCCTGGATATAAGATTTCTGCAGAATTTTTTCCACATTTGTTTCACAAAAGAGGTGCGTTAGCAGCAGCCAGAGAAAGTGATATGGTTAATCCATTAAAAGAATCTTCGGGCTCACAATTTTACATTGTTCAAGGGAAAGTTTTTACCGAAAACAACCTAAACATAATGGAGAGCCAGATTAACCAAAACAAGAAAAACCAAATATTAGGACAAATGATGAAATCGCCTGAATACTCATGGTTAAAAGCCAAACTCGATTCGATGATTAAATCTGGAAATAAAAACGCAATAAACGATTTTATTAAAGAAAATCAGCATATTGCAGAAAAAGAACTCGATAAAATTGGTCGGTTTAAATTTTCTCCCGAACAGCGAAAAATATATACTTCCATTGGGGGTGCTCCACATCTTGATGGTTCATATACAGTTTTTGGCGAAGTAATAGAAGGTATGCATGTTGTTGATAGCATTGCATCTGTACAAGCAGATAATAATAATCGTCCTTTAAAAGATATTAGAATGTTTATTTATATTGAATAGTTATAAACTATGAAAGAAATTATTGAAAGTCTGTTGCAAAAAGTAATAACAAATAATATTCAAACAGCAGAAGAATTTGAAGCTTTTCGTTCTGAATTTTTGTCGAAAAAGGGTAAATTAAACGAATTATTTGATAAATTTAAAGAACTCCCCAAAGAACAAAAAAAAGAAATAGGCCAAATACTAAATACTCTTAAGCAAAAAGTTAATGAAAAATATGAAGAACTTGAAAAAAAATTTAGCGTTCAACAAGTTAAAAGCGAAAAACACGACTTAACTTGCACCTCAGATCCAATACAATTAGGAAGTCGGCATCCTATAAGCATTATCAGAAATCAAATAATATCTATATTCGAGCGAATAGGTTTTACTATTTCTGAAGGACCAGAAATAGAAGACGACTGGCATGTTTTCTCGGCATTAAACTTCCCAAAAGAACACCCTGCAAGAGATATGCAAGACACGTTTTTTATTCGAAAAAATCCCGATATTTTACTTAGAACACACACTTCTTCTGTACAAATTCGTGTGATGGAAAGTCAGGAACCACCCATTAGAATAATAATGCCTGGACGTGTTTATCGTAACGAAGATATATCTGCACGAGCTCACTGCTTCTTTCATCAGTTAGAAGGATTGTATATAGATAAGAAAGTCTCTTTTGCTGACTTAAAACAAACATTATTATATTTTGCTCGCGAAATGTTTGGTAGTCAGACTAAAATTCGATTACGTCCATCTTTTTTCCCATTTACCGAACCTTCTGCCGAAATGGATATTTCGTGTAACCTATGTGGTGGAGAAGGATGTGCATTTTGCAAATATACAGGGTGGGTCGAAATTTTGGGATGCGGTATGGTTGATCCTAATGTGCTCGAAAATAGTAATATTTCATCTAAAGAATTTACAGGTTATGCTTTCGGATTAGGAATAGAGCGTATTGCAAATTTAAAATTTAGAGTTAACGACATACGACTTTTTTCCGAAAATGATATACGTTTTTTAAAGCAATTTACATCAGTAATTTAAAAGTGTAAAGATATATGTATCAGGAGGAATTTTTTAAAAATATAGTTAGCCACGCAAAAGAATATGGATTTATTTTTCCATCGAGCGAAATATATGACGGATTAGCTGCTGTTTATGATTACGGACAAATGGGAGTTTTATTAAAAAATAATATTCGCGACTACTGGTGGCGAAGCATGGTACAGTTGCACGAAAATATTGTTGGAATTGACGCAGCTATTTTTATGCATCCCACAGTTTGGGAAGCTTCTGGTCATGTCGATGCATTTAACGATCCGTTAATTGATAATAAAGATTCTAAAAAACGTTATCGTGCCGATCAACTTATAGAAGAACATTTACAGAAATTTTTAGATAAAGCAGAAAAAGAAATAGAGAAAGCCTCCAAACGTTTTGGCGAACAGTTCAACAGACAGCTTTTCGAAGAAACCAATACTCGTATTTTAGAATATAAACAAAAATATTCAGCACTTTACGAACGTTATAACAAAGCTTTAAACGAAAATAAGCTTGAAGAATTGAAATCAATAATAGAAGAAGAAAAAATTGTTTGCCCAATTTCGGGAACTTGTAACTGGACAGAAGTACGACAATTTAACTTAATGTTTTCTACACAAATAGGCTCAGTAAGCAACGAAACCGATATTATTTATCTAAGACCTGAAACAGCACAAGGAATATTTGTAAACTTTCTAAATGTATATAACAGGAAGAATGAAACTTCCTTTCGGGATAGCTCAAACGGGCAAAGCGTTTAGAAATGAAATAGTTGCACGACAGTTTATCTTTCGCATGCGGGAGTTTGAACAAATGGAAATGCAATTTTTTGTTAAACCAGGCGAAGAAATGACATGGTTCAAATATTGGAAAAAAACAAGATTGAACTGGTATAAAGCTTTAGGAATATCCGACGAATGTTTTCGGTATCACGATCATGAAAAATTAGCTCACTATGCAAATGCAGCTACCGACATAGAATTCAAATTTCCATTTGGCTTTAAAGAATTAGAAGGCATTCACTCCAGAACAGACTTCGATTTGAGCCAACATCAGCAATACAGTGGTAAGAAAATGCAATATTTCGATCCAGATACAAACGAAAGCTATGTGCCTTATGTTATAGAAACCTCAATAGGTCTCGATAGAATGTTTTTAGCAATTCTTTCGTATGCTTATCAAAATGAAAAACTTGAAGATGGCACCGAACGAGTTGTTTTGCGTTTCCCTTATTTATTAGCTCCTATAAAAGTTGCTGTATTACCTTTGGTTAAACGAGATGGTATGCCAGAAAAAGCACGCAAAATATTGCAAATGTTGCAACCATATTTTTATTGTCTGTACGACGAAAAAGATACGATAGGCCGACGATATCGCCGACAAGATGCAATAGGGACACCCTTGTGTGTTACAATAGACCAAAATACTTTAGAAAACAACATTGTTACGGTTAGACATCGCGATTCGATGCATCAAGATAATGTACATACAAACGAACTAATAAATTATTTGCAAGAACACCTTAGCATTGAATCTACTTTCAAAAAAATTTTAAATAATGCTTGAAAAAATTTATTATCATATAGAATGCACTGTAAAAACACTTATTACAATTATTCGCTTTATTTTCTTATCGCAATATCGAAAAGTAAAAAGCAAAATTTCAAACAATATAAACTTGTTAATATTAGCAAATGGACCTTCGCTAAACACTTTAATAAATAATTACGAATCTTTTTTGAATGATAAAATTTTATTATGCGTAAATTTTTTCCCAAATACAGCTTATTTTGAAAAATATAAACCAAACTATCATGTTATATCAGCCCCTGAATTATGGCGAAGCGATGCTATGCCCGAATATATTGAATTAAGCAAGCTGCTTTTCGAAAATTTAGCAAAAAAAACTGAATGGCATCTAACACTCTTTATTCCATTCGAAGCAAAAAAATTCAAAACATGGCAAAAAATT
The DNA here is from genome assembly GCA_037445415.1 of Bacteroidota bacterium. Taxonomy (GTDB): domain Bacteria; phylum Bacteroidota; class Bacteroidia; order Bacteroidales; family GWA2-32-17; genus Ch61. The sequence goes on along the minus strand of JBBIKO010000187.1, from coordinate 500 downwards.
ATTGCTTCCAACACTTATATTAAAGTTCAATATTTTAATCCAACCCCTGTAGAAGGCTACAAATGGTTCAGACATTTAGCATATAATTTGCAATTAGGTATGCCACGTCCGCACAATGTACTTATTCCTTCAATAATGTTGGGAATGGCATTAAGATTTAAAACAATATATTTGTGGGGAGCCGATCATTCTTGGTTAAATGAAATTAGCGTTGATGATAATAACTGTGTGCTGGTTAATCAAAAGCATTTTTACGACGAAAACACTTCTAAATCACAACCAATGAATAAATTTAAAGGAACAAGACGATTACACGAAGTTTTAATTAAATTTGTACATGCATTTAAGGGTTATTTTGACATAGAAGAATATGCCCAAAGTAAAAGAATAAAAATATATAATGCAACACCAAATTCTTACATAGATGCATTTGAACGTTATAAAAATTTTTAAAATATGATAAACCCTTCGCAGCTTGATTTAAATGGCAAATCAATTCT
>JBBIKO010000186.1:0-4641 GCA_037445415.1 Bacteroidota bacterium | reverse complement strand
ACTCGAAGCTGCTGTAACACCCATAGTTTGACAATATATTTTTTTTGGTGTAGTTATAAATTCAAATGTTCTGTTGTTTCTGTTGTAATTAATAAAACGAAAACGGTCTTTTTTAAATTGAAAAAAGTGAGCCTGCGACCAGCCTGTTTTACTAGGTATATAAATAAATGAACTTTCTTTCCATACAGGCGACGAACTATTTAAAGCAACTCGCCAGTAATAAACAGTACAATCTGTAAGCATAATTGGTGGCTTCCATGTAACAATACCGCCAGATTGCGAAACATAACCAGATTTTTTAAAAGGACTGTTGAACAAATCGGTTGTATCTATTTCAAAAACAAAATTCGTAGTAGGTAAAAAGGCGTGTCCTGTACTTGCAATTAAAGTAACACTGTCGTTAGGATAAATAGTAAACTCGTAAGGATATATTGGAATAATATCGCTTACAGAAACATATTTGTTTACACAAACTTTATTATTATTTTCATTCCATTCTTGTATCCATCCCAAAGCATCGGCAGTAATACAAAACTCATTATTTCCTGAACCATTAACAAAATCTACTGGAATTCGGAAAACAATTGTGTCCTTATATATACATTGCTGACGAATTTTTGATATGCTAATCTGCTGTCCATTTGTAAAAGTTCTTTTAACTTCAACTACATAAGGTGAAGTTACTGCTTTACCATAATTTGTAACAACAACATGTAATTCAAAAGTATCTAAATCATTTGTTATATTGTTAGGAATAAAACTAATATCTGCCAAATTTATTGTCAAGTCTGGAATATCATTAACATGCATTATTATTGCTGGATCCCCGTGTAAAGTATAATCATAACAAATATTTATTGTGTATGGATTAAAGGCGTTTTGAATGATTGTTTCTCTTATTGTTTCCTTAATACAATGTCCAATAGACTTTCCAAAATTTTTATATGTAATTTGTTTGTAAAACTCTGTTGAATACAGGTATAGCTGCGATGCGTTACCCAAATCGGTAGAAGCTAAAAAGGCTATAGCTCCTTTATCAAGAATTAAAATCCAACGTTCGGCAATTCGTTTGTAATCGGGCAAATGTATATCTCCAGAGAGACAGGTGTTAGCAAATAATAAAGGATATCTTCCATGATTCTGATAAGTTGAAGGTTCATCGATATTTTGGTCAAATCCGCCTGATGTACCATGCCCAAAAAAATTTAAAATACTACAACCGTTGTTTATTAAATGACGAATTGAATCCGAAACAGTTATTTGTATAGGCAAGCTCGTTGTTTTGAGAAATGTTTGCACAAATCCACCATATAAAGTATCTTCTATAATATTTTCAAGAGATGCTAAATAACCTTCAATCATTTGTTGTTCAGCAGTGTTAAGCCCTCCACCAAAATGTAATACTCTTTTTTGCCAATTTGCAGGTTCATTGCTTTCGTGTTGTATTACTTTATTTAAGTATGTTATTACATCATTATTAGAATTAGCTGCTATTCTTCCAATAGAAAATAATGGAAGTTCTGTAGTATTATTTATAGTATAATATTGATCACTTGGAGGAGTTCCGTAAGTAGGTATCAAATTTTGTGCATAAAATGAAGTATTTTTACGACACATTTCGCTTCTTATACCTTTGCCCACAATTAATATATGCTTTATTTTAGTATCATACCAATTGTATAGTAATCTTATAAAATTCTTTATTGATAATGGATGCTTGTTAATTCCATACGAAAATTGATCGTATAATTGTGTTACATCAACCACCAATGCATTATAACCAGTTTGATTTCTGTAATTAGCATATTGAATAGCACTTGCATTTAATAATGGATGAGTAATAATAACATAATCAGCATTTTGTGCATTTTCAACATAATTTGTATATGTTATACCAGGCAAAACATTTACATATTTTATAGAATCTTCAATGCAATAATATATTTTCTTATGACTTATTGAGCCATTGGGAACAAGAGCCTTATGAACTCCCGATTCATATTTTGTATATATTTTCTTTTTGTTTGTAATGTCCCATAATATAACTTTGTTGGTAGAGGGTAATTGAATTTCTATTAAGCTTTTGTTGCTTATAGGATGATTAGGAATAAAAAAATCATATTTTGTCGAATTAAAAATCATTTGATGAGGGTATCGCAACTTGATATATGATAAAGCTAACTTATCTGTTACAACATTTAAATCGTTAATTGCACCTAATACAAATACTGTTGATGACGACAATGGTTGTTGATAAGTTAAATGTTTTTCAATTCGCTGCAAACCACTAAATATGGTATCGAAAACCAATGAATTATTAATATAAAAACCCAGATGATGGTTGCCACCTGTTACAAAAGAAGCATTTGATGCACTAATTGAAAGAAATGATACATACGTTTGTTGCGATACATTAGCATAATTTGGCGTAGAAACACTAATGCTTATGGGTTGATTTAAATCAGCATAATAACTTGCCCAACCTTCGGCTTTATTGTACCAGCAACCTATTTCACCATAATAATAATAATCTCCCTTACTAATGAGCTTTTCTACATAACAATAATTATGTGTAGCATTTTGATATTGAAAAAAAATAGAATCAACCTCAAAAGCTATCCTACAATTATTTTGCGAATTATTCCAAGTTAAAAAGTAATGTATAGTATCATTAAATAACGAAAAATAAGGGTTAACTATCAAATTTGGATTACTATATAACAATGAATCATACCAACCATCGTTTACTTCAGCATAAAACTCTATATAATCATTATTATTAAAAATTCCATCATCTTCACCATGTATGTATATACATTGTTCTTTGCTTTTTGCAAACATTTGAATATTTTTGGGATGAATGGTATTTACTGGAAAACCTGCTACAACTAATGCCTGACGACTTATACGATACAAGCCACTTTTATAAATGGGAATTTTAAAATATTTTTGATTATAATTAATCCATTCATTACCATACGGTTGAGAAAATAAATTTAAAATTATAAAAAACAATATTATCGAAAAATAAAATTTCATGCATTGTTCTTTGCTGTAAAGTTATAAATAAAATTGTTCTTTAAAAAAATGTAATTAAAGTTTCTATACTTATATTGTCAATATTATGAATAGTTTTCAGTAATTATTTTATAAAATTCACTTACTTTTGCAAAAAATCAGATATATGATTTCATTAGATGAAGCTATACAATTAGTACTTAAAAATTCGCATATACTAGAATCAGAAAATATTTATTTTTTAAATTCCTTAAATCGTGTTGTAGCTGAAAATATTTACTCCGATATAGATATTCCACCTTTCAACAAATCGGCTATGGATGGCTATGCTTGCCGAAAAATAGACGTCAACTTACCACTCAAAATAGTTCAAGTTGTTCAAGCTGGCGAAATGCCTGTACAATATTTAAATGAAGGCGAATGTGTTAAAATTATGACAGGTGCTCGCCTTCCCGAAAATGCCGATTATGTTGCAAAAATAGAAGATACTTTCATAAATAACGATGGTAAAGTTTGCATCACAAAAATTGAAAACAAAAACAATATCATAAACAAAGCCGAAGATGTAAAACAAAATGATTGCGTACTAAAAATTGGAACAAAAATTGGACCTGCCGAAATAGCAACATTAGCTACTGTTGGAAAAACAACTGTAAATGTTTATAAAAAGCCAAAAATTGCTATTGCATCAACTGGCAACGAGTTAGCTGAACCCAATGAAACTTTAGCTTCTTATCAAATAAGAAACTCTAATGCATATCAACTCATTGCATTATGCCAAAAAATGATGATAGAAACAAATTATTTTGGGATTATAAAAGACGAAATAAACGAAATTATAACAAAAATAGATGAAATGATATTACTTAGCGATGTCATTGTATTAACTGGTGGCGTTTCAATGGGCGATTTCGATCTAATTCCAAAAGCATTAAACGAAATTGGATTTGATATAATTTTTCAATCAATAGCAGTTCAACCAGGTAAACCAACTTTGTTTGCAAAAAAACAAAATAAATATCTATTCGGATTACCCGGAAACCCTGTTTCGTCTTATATGCAATTCGAACTACTAGTAAAACCTTTTTTATACAAGCTTATGAATCATGATTATAAACCTGTACAATTTACTGCAACAATGTCTGAAAAATATTCTCGTAAAAAAAGTGAAAGAACAAGCCTTGTACCTGTTAAAGTAAAAAAATCTTTTATATATCTTGTCGAATATCATGGTTCTGCACATTTGTTCGCATTAAACGAAGCAAATGGTTTTATAATTGTGCCAGCAGGAATTTCAGAAATACAAGCCAATAGCTATGTTGATGTACGACTCTTTTAATAGAAGGATAAACTACCTTAGAATTTCGGTAACCGATAAATGCAACTTCAGGTGCGTTTATTGTATGCCCGAAACCGGTGTAAAACTCATATCGCACGATGAAATTTTACGATTCGAAGAAATTGTTGATTTTACAAAAATTGCTGTAAAATATGGAATAGATAAATTAAGAATTACAGGAGGAGAACCTCTTGTTCGAAAAGGTATAATAGAACTAATACAATTGATTTCAAAAATAGATGGAATTAAAGACCTTTCGCTTACTACCAATGGCTATTATTTAA
>JBBIKO010000185.1:0-4642 GCA_037445415.1 Bacteroidota bacterium | reverse complement strand
AGAAGAACCAGATACTATATTTGCAGCACGAAAAGGAAGTCCATTAGTAGTTGGGATTGGCGATAGAGAATACTTCTTTGCAAGCGATGCTACCCCAATCGTTGAGCATACAAATAGAGTTGTATTTCTTAACGACAACGACGTAGCAATCGTAAAACCCGATCAAGTTACTTTCAAAACAATTATGAATGTTCCAGTAACACCTACTATACAACAACTTGACATGGATATAGGAGAAATTGAGAAAGGTGGGTTCGAACATTTTATGCTAAAGGAAATTGTTGAACAACCTCGTGCGATAGAAGACACTATTAGAGGTAGAATTTCGCTCGAAAAGAACGAAATTACGCTTGGCGGACTTTTTAATGTAATGGACAAATTAGTAAATGCAAAAAGAATTATTATCGTTGGGTGTGGAACTTCTTGGCATGCAGGCTTAGTTGGAGAATACCAAATTGAAGATATTGGACGTATTCCTGTAGAAGTTGAATATGCTTCAGAATTTCGTTACAGAAATCCTGTTCTTTTCCCAGATGATATTGTAATAGCAATAAGTCAAAGTGGCGAAACTGCCGATACACTCGCTGCAGTTAAATTAGCTAAACAAGCTGGATGTACAGTGTTAGGAATATGTAACGTTGTTGGAAGTAACATTCCTCGCGAAACACATGCAGGAGTATATACTCACGCAGGACCTGAAATAGGTGTTGCTAGCACAAAAGCATTTACTGCCCAGGTAACAGTGCTAAGTATGATTGCCGTTTTAATTGGCTATAAAAGAAATACCATTAGTAAAGAACAATATCATAATTACATAGAACAAATTTATTCTATCCCATTAAAAATTGAAAAAACACTAGAACAAAGCGAAAAAATTAAAGAGTTAGCTGAAAAATACTTTAATATTAGTAATAGCTTGTACTTAGGTCGTGGTTACCTGTTTCCAGTTGCACTTGAAGGAGCTTTAAAATTAAAAGAAATTTCGTATATACATGCAGAAGGTTATCCTGCTGCAGAAATGAAACACGGACCTATTGCACTTATAGACGAACACATGCCCGTAATAGTATTAGCTTCGAAAGATAAATCGTACGAAAAAATTGTATCAAATATTCAAGAAGTAAAGGCCCGACGAGGAATTGTAATAGCTGTTGTAACCGAAGGCGATAATGAAATTGCAAATATAGTAGATCACGTTATTGAAATCCCATTAACACCCGACTTTTTAACCCCACTAATATCTGTTATACCATTACAACTTTTATCATACTACATAGCAGTTCTTAGAGGTTGTAATGTAGATCAACCAAGAAATTTAGCAAAATCTGTAACAGTTGAATAATCTTTTCATTAACTTTGCCCTATGAAAATTATTTTTTTACGCATAATAATACTTTTAATTTTAGCTGGATGCAGCAATTTTCAGAAAATTCTTAAAAGTAACGATTATCAACTTGTTTACGAAGAAGCTGTTAAATATTTTGAAAAAAAAGATTACTTTAGAGCTCAAAGTCTTTTCGAAAATTTAGAAAATATATACAAGGCATCCGATAAAGCAGATAAAATTCTTTATTATCTCGGATATTGTTACTACTACCAACACGAATACATTATGGCATCTTACTATTTTAAAAACGTTGGCAATCGCTATCCTTTAAGCCCGCTTAGAGAAGAGTGCGATTATATGGCTGCGTATTGCTCTTACCTCGATGCTCCCGATTTCAGCTTAGATCAAACTTCGACTTATCATGCAATAGATCAGTTGCAGGCTTTTATAAACAGATATCCAAAAAGTCCAAGAATTAAAGAATGTAACGAAATTATTGACAAACTTCGTAACAATTTAGAAAAAAAATCATTTGAAGCAGCTAAATTATATTATAAAATTAGCGATTATAAAGCAGCTGTAGTAGCATTAAAACAATCTATAATCGAATTCCCCGATACTCGATACAAAGAAGAAACATTATTCTTAGCTTTAAAAGCTTCTTTTTTATATGCTCATAATAGTGTCCCTGAAAAGAAAAAAGAAAGAATGATGAGCTTTATTAACGACTTTTACAATTTTTCGGCAGAATTTCCCAATTCTCAATTTATGAACGAAGCAAAAAAAATGTATAACCAAGCATCGCAATTAATTAAAATTTAAATATTATGGACTTTAAAAAAACTAATGCACCTATTACAACTATTACCCGTGATGTTGATAAATTAGAAGAATTGACGGGTAATATTTATCAAACTGTTATGATTGCCTCAAAAAGAGCAAATCAAATTTCAGTTGAATTAAAAGAAGAATTACATCAAAAGCTTGAAGAATTTGGTTCTTATACAGAAAGTTTAGAAGAAATTTTTGAGAATAGAGAACAAATTGAAATTTCAAAAATGTACGAACGCTTACCGAAATCCACTGCTATTGCTTTACAAGAGTTTATTGAAAATAAATTATTGTATAAAATTCCAGAACAAACAGAGAAAGTTTACGGTTCGTCCGAAAAATAACAATTATTAAAATATTTTGCTTTTAAAAGATAAAAATATTATTTTAGGGATAACTGGAAGTATAGCAGCTTACAAGGCTGCTTATCTTACTCGATTGTTTATTAAAGAAGGTGCTAATGTAAAAATTATTATTACTCCATTTGGAAAAGAATTTATAACACCAGTAACATTAGCCACATTATCGAAAAACACTGTTTTGTGCGATTTTTTTCACCACGACGACGGAGCTTGGAATAGCCATGTAGAATTAGGTTTATGGGCTGATGTAATGCTTATTGCCCCCGTAACTGCAAATACCATAGCTAAAATGGCACATGGAATTGCAGACAATTTACTCCTCACAACTTATTTATCTGTCCGATGTCCTGTTATGGTCGCTCCTGCTATGGATACCGACATGTTTAGTCATAATGCTACACAAGATAACATAAAAATATTAAAACAGAGAGGGGTTATTTTTATGGATCCTCCATCGGGTGAACTTGCAAGTGGACTTACTGGAAAAGGGAGAATGGAAGAACCCGAAAAAATTCTTGAAAAAGTTATAGAATTTTTCAACTTACAAAACGATTTCGCCAATAAAACTGTTCTTATAACAGCAGGACCAACACACGAATATTTCGATCCTGTTAGATTTATAGGAAATGCATCCAGTGGAAAAATGGGAACAGCTTTAGCTCAACAGTTCGCAAAAAGAGGAGCAAATGTTATTTTTGTTTCAGGACCAATATCAGAATACCCATTACATCCTAATATTAGATTGATAAAAGTAACAAATGCTTCCGAAATGCTTAAGGCATGTGAAGAAAACATAGATGGAGTTGATATAGCCGTTTTTGCTGCTGCTGTTGCCGATTATAAACCTAAAACTACACAAAATACAAAAATTAAAAAAGAAAATCAATCTTTATTTATTGAATTTGAACCAACTGTTGATATTGCACAAATACTTGGGAAACGCAAAAAAACACATCAGCTTTTCGTAGGATTTGCATTAGAAACTCATTTAGAAGAAGAAACAGCTATTGAAAAAATGCATAAAAAAAATTTTGATATTATTTTGTTAAATAAAATTACAACATCGCACAATCCACTTGGAAGCAACGAAAATTCAATTACTATCTTCGATAAACAAAATAATAAACATATTCTTTCGTTTAAATCAAAGAACGAATTAGCAAAGGAAATTGCTAACTATATTAAAGAATATATTTCATGAAAATAGTGCTTAGCATATTGCTTTTAATATTTATTATATTTTCAATCGATGCACAAGAATTAAACTGCAGAGTACAAGTTTTTTCACAACAAATTCAAACTACAAATAAACATATATTTGAAACAATGCAAAAAGACATTTACGAATTCATTAACAATCGCAAATGGACAGAACATGTATATTCTTACGACGAAAGAATAGAATGCTCAATCTTAATAAACTTAACTGAGCAAGTATCAACCGATCAGTATAAAGGAACAATTCAAGTGCAAGCAATTCGTTCTGTTTACAATACTAATTATAATTCAGTTCTTTTAAACATTAAAGATAACGAAGTACAATTCAATTATGTCGAATTTCAATCAATGGATTTTAACGAAAACTCTTTTACTTCAAACCTTACATCTCTTTTAGCTTATTATGTTTATATAATTTTAGGACTCGATTATGATTCATACTCATTAATGGGTGGAACTCCCTATTATCAAAAAGCCGAAAAAATAGTACAGAATGCTCAAAATGCACAAGAGAAAGGTTGGAAATCATTCGAAAATCAAAAAAACCGTTATTGGTTAGTAGAAAATTTATTAAATTCAAAATATGCCCCATTACGAGAATTTTTATATCGTTATCATCGCCTCGGTTTAGATATAATGAGTGGTAAACAAGCAGAAGCACGATCCGAAATAGCAGAATCATTATTATTGTTGCAAAAAGTTTTTAGGGAAAAACCCAGTCCGTTTATGATGTTATTGCAAGTTGTTTTAGATGCAAAATCGGACGAATTAGTTCAAGTTTTTTCTGAATCCTTTCCCGAAGAAAAAGCTAGAGTTGTTAATATATTGAAAGAAATTGATCCAACCAATTCGGGTAAATACCAACGAATTTTAACCGAAAATAAGCAATAAATATGCTTAAAAC
>JBBIKO010000184.1:1812-4694 GCA_037445415.1 Bacteroidota bacterium | reverse complement strand
GGATTTGAAAGATTGAGTTTATATTTTTTATTTAAACCGCATAATTCTTGATGTAACTTGTTTGCGTTAGCTTTTTTCAACATGTTTACCGTTAAATAACCGGCTTTTTGTATAAGCGGAATCAAATTTTCATCTATTCCAAGTTGAATAAATTTTTCTGGTTCGTCTGGTAGTATCTTCTTTTCAGGACGCATCTGTGGGAAGAAAATAACTTCCTGAATTGAATGCTGATTTGTCATAATCATAGTTAATCGGTCTATTCCTATACCCAGACCTGCTGTGGGTGGCATAGCGTATTCAATAGCTTTAAGAAAATCTTCATCAAGCATCATTGCTTCTTCGTCACCACGCTTTGCAAGAAGCAGTTGCTCTTTAAACCTTTCTCGCTGGTCAATTGGGTCGTTCAATTCTGTGTAAGCATTGCATATTTCTTTTCCATTGCAAATTACCTCAAACCTTTCTACTAATCCCTCAATTGAACGATGCTTTTTTGCTAATGGGGACATTTCAATCGGATAATCTATAATAAATGTAGGTTGAATAAGTTGTGACTCGCAAATATTACCAAAAATTGCATCTATTATTTTGCCTTTTCCCATTGTGTTGTCTATTTCGACATTTAGTTTTTGTGCAATTTCTCTTAATTCTTCTTCGTCAGAATTGCTAATGTCGTAACCTGTAAAATGACTAATAGCTTCGAACATTGTATAGCGCTTCCATGGTCGTTTAAAGTTAATTATCTTATCCCCTACCTTTACTTCTGTTTTTCCGTGTAATGCAATTGCAACTTTTTCTACCATTTCTTCAACAAGTTCCATCATCCAATAATAATCTTTGTATGCCACATAAAGTTCCATTTGTGTAAATTCCGGATTGTGAAAACGGTCCATTCCTTCATTACGGAAATCCTTTGAAAACTCGTAAACTCCACTGAAACCTCCTACTATTAACCTTTTTAGATATAATTCGTTTGCAATCCTTAAATATAAAGTCATATCGAGTGCATTATGATGTGTTTTGAATGGGCGGGCTGCAGCGCCTCCATAAATAGGCTGTAAAACAGGAGTTTCTACTTCCCAGTATCCTTTCTCGTTTAAAAAATCTCTTATTGTATTAATTAAAATTGTTCGTTTTTTAAATATTTCTATATTTTGATGATTTACAATAAAATCTAAGCTTCTGTTTCTATATCGTTGCTCAGGGTCGCTAAAAGCATCGTATAAAATTCCGTCTTTTTCCTTTACTATAGGAATTGGACGCAAACATTTGCTTAATAATTTAAAAGTTTTGACATGTATAGTTATTTCGCCCATTTTAGTTATAAAAACATAACCTGTAACACCCACTATATCGCCAATATCTATAAGTTTTTTGAAAACTGTATTGTAAAGTGTTTTATCATCATTTGGACAAAGTTCATCTCTGTTTAAATAAAATTGAATACGACCATGTTCGTCTTGTAACTCAGCAAACGAAGCATTACCCATTATGCGTTTTGACATTATGCGACCTGCTAAACTAACATTTTGGAAGTTTTTCTTATTATCATTGTATTCTTTTAGAATTTCTATAGTTTTTACATTTACTTCGAAAGGTTCGTTAGGATAAGGGTTAATTCCTAATTTCTTTAATTCTTCTAATGCTTGACGTCTTACAAGTTCTTGTTCACTAAGTTCTAAATTCATCATAAAAAATTTTTCACAAAGATGAAGGTTTTTCTCTTTTAAACAAAATAATAGAAAAGCTTTATTTATGAAATCATAATTAAAACCTATCCTACAGATAAATTATTTTAACAAAAAAGTACTAATTTCTATTAAGTAATTCAAACTGATATTATCATATTTTTTTTGTAGATTGCAAAAGTTATATTTGCAAAGTAATGAAAGTTCTATACATATATTGCAGTGAATTTGGGTACAAACCGACAACAAAAACATTGGAAAAATTTCCAGATTGTAATGACACAGACTCAAAAATTTTTTCCAATATTCAAGCTGCTTTTATACATGCCGAAGAAAAAGATATGTATGAAGAAAACAGTATATTTAAAAAGTTGGTTAACAACATAAAATGGATATGTCGAAAAAACAATACACGACGAATTATTTTACATTCTTTTGCACATTTATCAGAAAGCAAAGCAAGTTCAGAATTTACATATGATTTTTTTAAAAGAATTGAAGACCAATTAAAAAGCTCAGGCTATGAAGTTTATCAAACACCTTTCGGTTATTTTCTCGACTTAAGTATTAAAGCACCTGGATTTTCGCTTGCACGTGTTTTTCAAGATTTATAGTTAGCCTCATTATGCAATTATCTCTACAAGATATTATTCAATACATTCAGGGAGTTGGTCCTAAAAGAGCCGAACTATTAAATAAATATTTAAAAATATCAACAATAGAAGACATTTTACACTATTACCCTTACAAATACATTGATAGAAGTAAATTATATAATATTTCGGAATTACACTCTGAAATGCCCTTAATTCAAATAAAAGGAAAAATAACAGAGTACAAGCAAGTGGGTGAAAGAAAAAGCAAGCGTCTTATAGCTACTTTTGCTGATAATACTGGTACAATAGAACTTGTATGGTTTAATGCATTTCAATGGATACAAAAGAGTTACCCAATATTTGCAGAACTCGTTGTTTTAGGCAAGCCCACTGAATTCAATAATAAACTTAACATAACACACCCAGAAATAGAACACTGGTCGAATTTTGAAAAGAGCCTTGTACAAGGGTTACAGCCTCAATATACAGTTCCAGAAAAACTAAAACAAAATCAAATAACTAGTAAAGTTTTGAGTAAAATTATTCAAAACGTTGTTAAACAATACATTAACTTAATACAAGAAACGTTACCAGAAGAAAT
>JBBIKO010000184.1:0-1802 GCA_037445415.1 Bacteroidota bacterium | reverse complement strand
AAAGACTCAATATATTATATTCATTTTCCCGAAAATTTAGAAAAGAAAAACAAAGCTGAATATCGTCTAAAATTCGAAGAGTTATTTTACATACAACTAAACATTTTAAGCTTAAAAAATTACAGAAAGAATTATACGAAAGGTTTTATTTTTAATAAAGAAAAAGATTTTTTTACTAAACAACTTTTTAAACAACTTCCATTTAAACTTACTTCTGCCCAGATTAAAGTTTTATCTGAAATAAGAAAAGATGTTATATCGGGCAAACAAATGAATCGTTTGCTACAAGGTGATGTTGGTAGCGGAAAAACTATTGTTGCACTTTTTGCTATGCTTATGGCAGTGGATAATGGATATCAGGCTGCTCTTATGGCACCAACAGAAATACTTGCACAACAACATTTCGAAAATCTCATGCAACTTTGTAATAATATACCCATAAATATTGAAATACTTACTGGTTCAACAAAAGCATCGAAAAGAAAAATAATACACAAAGAATTACTAAATGGAAATATTAATATTTTGATAGGAACTCATGCACTTATAGAAGATATGGTAAAATTTTCAAATTTAGGCGTAGTAATCATTGACGAACAACATCGCTTTGGTGTTGAACAAAGAGCAAAATTGTGGCAAAAAAACATCAACGAACCACACATTATAGTAATGACAGCAACACCTATACCGCGAACTTTAGCAATGACTATCTATGGCGATTTAGATGTTTCGGTTATAGATGAACTTCCACCTGAACGTAAAGTTATTAAAACAATTCATTACGACGATAGTCAACGACTTAAACTTTTTGCATTTCTAAAAATTCAAATTCATCAAGGACGCCAAATTTATGTAGTATTTCCACTAATAAAAGAGTCTGAAACATTTACGTCGTTAAAAGATTTAGAAGATGGATACGAAAGTTACTGTCGCGAATTTCCACCACCCAAATACGTAACTGCTGTAGTTCATGGACAAATGAAACCACATGACAAAGAGTTTTCTATGAAACTATTTGCCGAGGGCAAAGCTCATATTATGATAGCAACAACAGTTATAGAAGTTGGAGTAGATATTCCAAATGCTACGGTTATGATAATTGAAAGTGCCGAACGTTTTGGCTTATCGCAACTACATCAATTAAGAGGGCGTGTTGGACGTGGAAACCATCAATCATATTGTATTCTTATGACTAAGACTCAATTAAACAAAGAAGCCAGCTTACGAATAAAAACACTTTGTGAATCGAACGATGGATTTTATATTGCCGAAAAAGACCTTGAGATAAGAGGTCCTGGCGACATTGAAGGTACTCAGCAAAGTGGTATGCCATTTGAACTTAAAATTGCACGATATTCGGGCGACGAACATATACTTTTAAAAGCAAAAGACGAAGCAGAAAATATTTTGAAAAAAAGCCCCGATTTAAAAATTTACCCTTCACTTTTAAACAAGCTAAAAAAATTTAAAAATGAAAAAGTTGATTGGAGTAAAATTAGTTAAAACTTTCAAAACAGTTATTTTTGCATTAACAAAATTTCTAATATGTTGGCATTGCTAAAAAAAGAATTTTCAGCATTTTTTGCGTCTATTACAGGCTATCTGATTGTAATTATTTTTTTAATAATTATTGGCCTGTTTACTTGGGTTTTTCCTGGTTATTTTAACATACTAGAAGTTGGTTACGCCAATTTAGATTCATTGTTTATTTTATCGCCTTGGATTTTCTTGTTTTTAGTTCCTGCTGTAACTATGCGATTATTTAGCGAAGAAAAAAAAACAGGAACATTAGAAATTTTGCT
>JBBIKO010000183.1:1704-4700 GCA_037445415.1 Bacteroidota bacterium | reverse complement strand
TATACAACAGACTTTAATTTCGGAGATTTGTATAAGAAACAGGACAGTTTTACTTTTTTGCCGTAATGAAAAAAACTTATAAATTCTTTAATGTTTTTTAAAACTACACCTTCTGTAATCTTGTATCTTTCATATAAGTATGTGTAATAACAAAAAATCACAAAAAAGGTTAGTACTAATTGAATAAAGAACAACCCTGTATAATCTAAGTTGAATATTTTTACTAAAATATTTGATTCATTTTTTAAATCAGGAGTGTAAAAATAGGTTGCTAAAAAGTCATATGTTCTAGATAAAACAAGTAAAGAACCCACAATTAAAAAACTAAGATTTTTATTTTTAGACATAAGGCTTAGACCATTTATTAGACTCTATTTTAATGTTCTCATAACAACTTTCGATTAATGCAAGCCCAAGATATCTTGAACCTTCATTGTATACGAGCCTATCTTCAACAAGCTTATTTAGAATTTTCTTAACTTCTGAAGTGTTTAAAGATGTGTTTTCAGATATTTCATTTATAGATGAAATTTGACCTGCGCAGAAAGAGTACACTTCCTTAAATTTGTTATCATATTCCTTTATTATAGGAGCTTTTTCAAATCTCGTATCAATGAATTTTATAGATTCCCCATTACATTCATAAATTAAATAAACTTCTCTTTCTTGATGTATGCTTCTCCAATAATCAACCTGATAATCAAGCATATTATATAAGTATTCAAGTTCGCTCGAATTTGAATAAGGGCTTTCAAAATAATAACAGTAGTTTGATAAATCAAAATTATGTTCTGCTAAGAATTTTTTAGAGAACAAAACATTGTAGCCAGGGTGATGTTTATAAGACTCTGTAAACCCAAATCTTTTTGGATTGGTTTGTAATGGAGCAAACCTAGTAATAGCAACTTTTATTCTACTGCTAGGTGGGTTCAAATGATAAAGAAGAGGAATTGTTTTTATCATTTCTTTATAATCCTCAACCTCATCATCAGGAAAGCCATAAATTAAGTTATAGTTTACTTGAACCGTATGTTTTAAACCTAAAATTATACAATAAATATTTTGTATAGCTGAAACACCTTTGTCCATTTTCCTTAATATGTTTGAGGAAAACGATTCTATCCCTGGTTGAACTTCTATAAAGCCTGCATCTTTGAGTAACTCAAATTGTTCTTCTTTTATATTTGCTTTTATTTCGCAAGTGAAAACATATTTATTTTCATCTTCAAGATTTGCAAGATATGGTAATAAGTCATTATAGTAAGTATGTGGCAGAATGTAATCTGATATTCTAAAATATGGAGTATTATATTTTGTTCTTAATTCGCTTAAAATAGAAATAGTATTCTCTACAGACCTCTGACGATACTTCATAGTTATATCATCTATCCCACAAAAGATGCAATGTTTTTTTTGACCCCACCAACAACCTCTAGAAGTTTCTATTGGTATAGTATTCCACTTTATTTTTATTTCTAATTCTTTTTCTAAAAATTCAATATCGCTTTTAAAATCGTCATAGTTTGGACAGGGACTTTCGTCTAATTTTATTTGCTTTTTTGATATTTTTGAAATGTTTACTTCTGATGATTTTTTATCTCGGAATAATATATCTGGAATATTCTCTATGGACTCTTTGCCAACCGATGCAAGCGCAAGTTGGGTAATAACTTTTTCACCCTCACCATAAGCAATACAATCTATAAAGTCAAAGCTTTCAATAATTTGTTTACCTGGGACACCCTCCAGTGCGTAACCTCCTAAAACTATAAATAGATTTGGATTTCTAATTTTTAGTAATTTAGCTACTGCTAATGATGGTATTGTTTGGTCGAACATACAAGTAAATCCAATCATAGTTGGATTATAAGATTCGATTTGCTCTACACAATCAATAATATACTCGGGAATAATTTTATTTCTAAGGTTTAAAAATAATTTAGCAATAGATTCTCTGTCACTATATCTATCATCACCTTGAAAAGTTTTATTTGAAATTGCCTCATCAATTTTTATAGAAAGTTCAGACAACTGTTCTTTTGAAAGCTTTTGTTCAAAAAAGTAAGTAAATAAAAACTCATTCAATGCAAACATATTAGCAATGCTTACATATGTTGAAGCACGCATATGCTTCAATAAAAATAAATTCAAGTGACTTACTTTAGCATCAATACCATTCCTTTGGAGTTCGGATTTTAATATACCGAGACCCAGTGAAGGTTCGACAAGAGATGTCCAAGGTAAGCTCGCAAGTAGTATCTTCGGTTCTTTCAAATCAGATATTTTAAACCTTACCTTGAGCCCTAGGGTCAACGATTACTTCTTGAATAGCAAGTGATGCAGAACTCGGAATCAAAACAAAGATAACAACAAGAACTATTACTATTACTACGCCAATTGCTTCCTGATTTACTCGTTTAGGGTCAATCAATAATTTTGTATCGACCAAATCATTAAAGTTTAACTCTTCAATTCTCCTGATTGCTTCTGGTGATACTTTAGCGTCAATTTGCTTCGCAACATTTGATGGGTTTGTTGCCCATTCTTCAATAAACCTACCGTCAATTAATACCCTATTAAAAAAAGACATAATCTCTTTGTTTATTGGGTCGTCAGGCTTATATCCTTTTGCCTTATTAATTTCTCCTTATTCTAATAGTTTTCTTTCAACAGGTTTGGAAATTGGAATTGAGTATCTTTTTGCAAAATCTTTTGGAGCATTTAGAAGTTCTCCAAGTTGACTTAACTCCCCTGTTTGACTTCTAGAGTCTACTAATAAACCAATTGTGTTTTTGTCAAGTAAAGTATTCATAACAGTCTTTTAATGGTTTATAAACACGAAGTTATAAAAAATTTTCAAATAATAGTGAAAATTTCAAATTTTTTATTAAGAGAGGTCGGCAAGATTGGCTCTTTTGGTTTTGAGAAGGGTCGGCTTGTGTGGGGGGGCAAAACCAAGTGTGCCAATGAGCGTGGAAAAACTATTTTAAATGCGT
>JBBIKO010000183.1:0-1660 GCA_037445415.1 Bacteroidota bacterium | reverse complement strand
CAAGGAACAGCGGAATTGTCTGTCGTTTTCAGGTCGTGTTTTGGTGGTAGTGTCGGTTTTTTACGCTTGCTGGTAACGAAAATTTTTCTGAGAAACAATATAATTATTAAAAAATAAATTTTTTAATAAAGGCTTTTTTAACTTTCAACTTCAATCATTTTGAAAGGAACCTTAATAATACTTTGGTAATCTTCGCCTGCTTCGAGCATATCTTCGTCATCTTCTTCGTAATGCCAATTAATTATTACGTCATGACCATTATTTACAATTACTTCAAGTCTTTTAAAAACATCAAGTATGCATTTAGATGAACTTGTATTAAAATACTCTAACTGAATATTAACAACTGTTTTTGATTGGGGTGATACTCCGTATTTTTCTATCCATTCAATTAATGATCTATAAAATTCAATAGAGTTTTCTGGGATGGAACGTCCTTTAATTTCTAAAACACCTGTATTAGCATTAAAATTCACAGCAGGTGTTTTTGAAGTGCTCTCAATTATTATTGTATCCATAATTTATTTTTTTTCAAATTTATAATTAGGTTAAATAAATTTTCAAGAGGTAAATATAGTTATTTTTTTCAAAAGGATAAAATTCCGCAATTAATTTTGTATTTAATTTTTTTGCAACATCTACCAACCCCAATCCACCTCCTCCTTTTTTTGAATATTCGTTATTACTAAGTATTAATAAATGAAGTTTTTTTAATTCATTTTTTGATAAAACATTTAATTGTTGTATTCGTTCATTAAGTATAATAGCCTTATCTTTTATCAAAACATTAAGAAACTCCATTTGAAGTCCTTTGGGAAGATGAACCATTTTAACGGCACCAAATTTTTCTACTCCATAATATTGCATAGCATGGTGATAAATGTTTTGAATAAGCTCAATTGCTATATTAATAGCAGTTTTAGGTTTAGTTAATAAATTAGAATGTGTGTTTAGATAAAACTCTAATGTTTCTATACAATTAGAAACTTCTTCTGCAGTAATACTACCTTTAAAAGAATAAACAACATGACCTTTATAATTATCTTTAATCCAGTCGTCAACTTGCAAAGTTCTATGTTGCTCAAACTTTAACATTCGATTGTAAACATACTTTTTTTTTTACAAATATTCAAATTTTCTTCCGGTCATTTTTTCAACTTTAATGCAAATAATTCCAACATTTTTTAACGAAGGATAAGAGTACTCAAAAATTCGGTCTGTGTATTGTTTCATTATTGCGTTTAAAGCTTTTATTTTTACTTGTTCATCTTCAACTATATATGCTTTTCCCATTACCATAACACTTTTATAGCGCATACGATAACTACAAGCGATATGCTCATGACGATGGAAAAATTCTTGATCGGTATCGAACATTACACATACATTATTATTCTTTCTTATGATATCAATCTTTTTTCCTTCTTTAGCTCCATGCAAGTAAATAACATCGTCTTCGAAACCGAAATTAAAACCTAAAACATAAGGTTTATCGCCATCAACAAAACCCACATGGCAAAATTTGCATTTCTTTATTATTTCGAGCATTTCTTCTTTTCTAACTATATCTTTTATAGCTTTATCGCGTTTGTACATTTTTCATTTTTTAACAAAAATACATCACAATTAATATTTTTCAAAACCAAGACAAAAAGTACTA
>JBBIKO010000182.1:0-4714 GCA_037445415.1 Bacteroidota bacterium | reverse complement strand
CGAAATTAACTTGTTATTAGATTTAACAATAGGAACTGAAAGAAACTTAACATTATTTGCTGATAAAATGTAACAACGATTGCGGATTGTTTGTCGTTGATAATTTTCAAACAATTCTATATAAACTTCTTTATAATTAGATATCACTGAAAAATAAGATATTGGAGGATAATATGCAGTAATTAAAACAGAGTTTATCATTGTTGCTTTTTATAAGCAATAAATATCTGCTCGTTTGCATCAAGTCTGTATTTATCAATATCATCTAAAGTAAATGTTTTTACAAACAAATTTACATCTACTTCAAATCCAACACTTTTCAATCTGTCGATATAATCTAAGCCATAAACTCGAAAATGATCGTACTGTCCAAAATGTTTTTCGCGTTCTTTGGGATCGGTTATATTATAATCTTCGTATGTATGTTTTCTTTGTGAGTCAATAGGAACTTGTAATATAGCAATGCCACCTTTTTTCAGTACTCTATAAATTTCGTTCATAGCTACAATGTCATTATCAATGTGTTCTAAAACATGATTACACATAACGAAGTCGAATTCTTCGTTGTTGAAAGGCATTTGTTTAATGTTCATTTTAACATCTGCCAATGGCGATTCGAGGTCGGCTGTAATGTATGTCCAGTTTTTAAGTTTTTTGAATTTTTTTATAAAAGGTTGTTCGGGTGCAATGTGTATAACTTTTATGTTTTTGTCGATAATATTCAATTTGTTTTTCATGAATAGCCATAATAATCGATGACGTTCCAAACTTAAACATTTTGGACATAATCTGTTTTCGGCTCCTTTATTTCCGTATGGCAATAATTTTCTAAACTTTCCATTGCATATGGGGCAATTATATTTGTTTCCGATATAAAATATGCGTATAATTAAACTAAATGCTGAGCTAAAACGAATTAAATACTTTCGTGGAATAAATTTTAATAGAAATTTGATAAAGTTTTTCATTTTAATAAATTTGTTTAAATAATCTGAGTTTATGCTTGTCGATATTTAGTAAGATGTATGAAACTTTTCCTATTATATGTGTTTCGGGTAAAAATCCCCAATAACGGCTATCTTTTGCCTGATCGCGATTATCGTCAAGAACGAAATAATAATTATATTTGAATGTATAAAAGTATGATCTTTTGTCGTTTATATAGATAATGCTATCGTTTTTTATTGTTAGTTTATTATTTTCGTAATTTTCAATAATTTGCTTATAATAATAGATATTTTTTTTGTTGAGTGGTATAGTTTGTTTCTTTTTAGGAACATATATTGGTCCGAAATAATCTAAACTCCAGGAAACATAAGGGCTGTATGGAAATATTTTCATAAATTTTGGCAAATTTATTGTTTTAAGCAATTGAACTCTTTTTATAACAGAGTCTTTTGCAATGTTTTCTGCAATATTATTTGATAAAATCATATCGTAAACATATAGTTTAGCAACAAGATAAGAAGTAGTTATCTGATATTTGCTATAAAAATTGCTATCTAATGGTTCTAATGCTGTAACACGATAACGGTATTTACAATTTGGTGAGTCGTTTATTAAAATCTTATTTACAAATACTTTTTTGTCGTGTATGTTTATTGTATCGCCAGGAAGGCCCACACAACGTTTAACTTCTATAGTTTTTTTGTCAATAGGTGGGTCGCTTTCTAAAGGATAATTAAAAGCAATTATGTCGTTTCTTTCGATGTCAATTAAGTTTATTCTCAAATAGGGTAATTTAATCAATGATAAATAAGATGGAATGCTAGAGAAAGGAAAATGGTTTCCAAAAAATGGGATACTTAATAATGTTATGGGCATTCTTGGTCCTGGAACAAGTTTATTTATAAATACAATGTCGCCTTTTAAAAAAGTGTTTTCCATTTTACTGCTACGAATAATCGAAAACTCGACAAAGAAAGTTCTTAATATCCAAAGAAAAAGAATAGAAATAAGAAAAGCTTTTAGCCATTGATTAAAGGAATTGTTTTTTTTTTTTGGGCATATATTATTTTTTTACAACTTGAAACATTCTATCAAATCGAATGTTTTTAGGAAAAGATTTATCCTTATCGAGCGAAAGCCATATAAAAACAGGCTTACCTACTATATGGTCTTCTGGAACAAATCCCCAAAAACGGCTATCTTGCGAATTATGACGGTTGTCTCCCATCAAAAAATAATAATCCATTTTAAATGTGTAAGTATTTGATACCTCGTTATTTATATAAATTTTCTCATCTTTAATTTCGAGTTTATTTTTTTCGTAAACTTCTATGATTCTTTTATATAATGGTAAGTTGCTTATTTTAAGTTCAACAGTTTGTCCTTTTGCAGGAATAATAATTGGTCCAAAGTTATCTCTGTTATACGATATTGTGATATCTTGTGGAAAAACATCTTCGCGTTCTTTAATTTCTGCTACTTTTACAGTTAAAACATTAGGATAAGAGCGAATAGCATTTGCTTTTTCTTCAGTAAGTGGTAAAAAGTAATGAATAGTATTGGTTTTATTAACAGAATCGTAAACTTGAAATTGCGTCATTAAAGAAAATTGTATATCTTCTTTCGATATACTAAGTCTTTCGAGGTTTCTTGTGTTTAAGGGCAATCCATTGGTTACAATTTCATAATTTTTCTGTAAATATGGTAAATTGTCGTGTGGTTTATCATTTATATAGAGTACAGTATGTTTAATTTCTAATTTATCGCCAGGCAATGCTACACAACGTTTTATATAGTTTTCTTTTTTATCGAGTGGACGATATATAACATCGCCAAAATTTATTTTATCGTTCCAAACTCTGTTTCTGCCATACCTGCGACACAAATCGTAATAGCTTTCGGCTTGTCGTTTTAGTGCAACCGTGTCGCCTTCTGGAAAGTTAAATACAATCATATCGTCTCTTTCAATTTTACTAAGTCCAGCAAGTCTTTTATATGGCCATTGAACCCATTCTACAAAAGAGCGTGCTGTTTCGCTAAAAGGCATTGTATGGTGTACAAAAGGGAAGGAGAGGGGAGTTATTGGAATTCGTGGTCCATAGCTTACTTTACTAACGAAAAGATAATCGCCAACAAGTAAAGTTTTTTCCATTGATGATGTTGGTATAGTAAAAGCTTCTATTATAAATGTGCGAATAAGAGTGGCAGCTACTACAGCAAAAATTATGGCATCTATCCATTCTATTAGCTTTGATGGTTTTTTACCGCGTTTTTTCCAAAAGGTCCAATTAACTTTTTTAGAAATATAAACATCGTATATAATAGGTAACCCTAATAGTAACCAATAGAAGCCAATCCAAATTACCCACAAAATATAAATTACTGCTGCAAACGAAAATCTTACCCATTTGTTTTTATATGCTTTAATAACAGGTTCTAATGCTTTTATTTTCATATTTCTAAAACTTTATATTCAATAAATCGTTCATTGTATATATACCTTTTTTGTCTTTAATAAATTCTGCTGCCATAAGAGAACCGTATGCAAAACCCTTTCTGTTTTTTGCATTGTGTTCAATCGAAATTACGTCAATATCTGATTCGAAAGCTAATTTATGATTACCCACAACATTTTCAATTCTATTAGAAATAATTGGTAGTTCTATTTTGTTTATATCAGCAGGTTTAATGTTTAAATAGTTAACCCATTTTTCAAAATTAGTTATTTGTTTTATGATAATATTTGCAATTGTTATTGCAGTCCCGCTTGGACTGTCTTTTTTTTGTGTATGATGTGTTTCTTCTATTAATACATTGTATGTATTGATGTATGAACTTAATAATTGTGCTGATTGTTTTACTATATAAAAAAATAAATTTACTCCTATGCTAAAATTGCTTGAATAAATAAGTGTACCGTCGTAAATTTTACATTTTTCTTCAATTAATTGAAGTTTATTATGCCATCCTGTTGTGCCGCATACAACAGGTATATTTTGTTCGAAACATTTAATAATATTATCAACAGCACTTTCTGGGGTTGTAAATTCTATTGCAACATCTATATTTTTATTTTGTAAATTCTTTATTTCATTTTGATTATGAATATCAATAACACAAATTATTTTGTGTTTTGGTAAAGCTAATAGTTCTATCTCTTTACCCATTTTGCCGTATCCGATAATTGCAAGATTCATTTTTTTTTGAGTAAAAATATAAAAAAGGGAAGCACGCTCGCTTCCCTTTATAAATAATTTTAAAAAAAACTAATTTTTAACAGTTTTTACAATTTCTTCAAATGCTTTTGGATTATTCATAGCCAAATCTGCTAAAACCTTTCGGCTTAGTTGAATACCATGTTTATGAATTGCACCCAAAAATTCGGAGTAAGACAAACCGTGTTCTCTTGCAGCGGCATTTATACGTTGAATCCACAATGCTCTGAAGTCTCTTTTTTTGTTCTTACGGTCTCTGTATGCGTACAATAGACCTTTTTCCCATGAATTTTTGGCTACTGTCCAAACATTTTTACGGGACAGAAAACTTCCTTTTGTCCTTTTTAAGATTTTTTTCTTTCTAGCTCTTGATGCTACTGAATTAACTGAACGTGGCATATAACTACAATTTTATGAACATTTAGCGTTAGTTTTTACAACTAATCTTTTGTGCTAAACATTCGGGTTAAACAATTATTTTACTTCATGCCTAATAGAAGTTTTACTCCTTCTACTCTTGTCGAATCAACATTAGAGAAATAACCAAGATT
>JBBIKO010000181.1:4083-4751 GCA_037445415.1 Bacteroidota bacterium | reverse complement strand
TTAATAAAAGTAGATGTTCCAGAAGAATGGAAAAATTTGCCCGATGAAGAAGTTAAAATAGATGATAATTTGCCCGAATTTATAAAGAATGTAATGTTGCCAATAAATGCACTTAAAGGTGACGAATTGCCAGTTAGTACATTTTTAGGACGAGAAGATGGAACATTTCCATCTGGAACTACGAAATACGAAAAACGTGGTATAGCTATTGAAGTACCAGAATGGATATCAGAAAATTGTATTCAATGCAATCAATGTTCTTATGTGTGCCCTCATGCAGCTATTCGTCCATTTTTGTTGAACGACGAAGAATTTAAAAATGCACCAGAAGATACAAAAGTACTAAAAGCTAATGGAAAAGAATATGCTGGCTTACACTTCCGAATTCAGGTAAGCGTTTTAGATTGTACTGGTTGCGGTAATTGTATTGATATTTGTCCTTCTAAAACGAAATCTTTACAATTTAGAATGCTTGAAACTCAAAAAGACGAAATTAAGAGATGGGAGTATTTTGCGGAAAAAGTTACTTATAAAACAATTGTCAATAAACAAAGTTCAGTTAAATCGAGTCAATTTGCACAACCACTTTTTGAATTTTCAGGAGCATGTCAGGGATGTGGCGAAACTCCATATATAAAACTCATATCACAACTATATGGCGACAGAAT
>JBBIKO010000181.1:845-4026 GCA_037445415.1 Bacteroidota bacterium | reverse complement strand
AGAGCAAATAAAGAAGGGAAGGGCATAGCATGGGCAAATAGTCTTTTTGAAGATAATGCTGAATTTGGTTTTGGCATTACTACTGGAATAAGAAAACTACGTGAACGTATAGCTTGCTATATGCAACAATTGATGAATGAAAATATTTCATCCGAAACTAAACAAGCTTTTGCACAATGGATTGATAATATTAATGTTTCAGAAAATACCAAAGAAATTTCTGTTAAAGTTATTGAACAGCTAAAAAAAGAAACACATCCTATATGTACAGAAATTCTGCAATTAGAACAGTATTTAATTAAGCCAAGTGTTTGGATTATTGGTGGCGATGGTTGGGCTTACGATATTGGTTTTGGTGGATTAGACCATATTATAGCATCTGGCGAAGATGTTAATATGTTGGTATTAGATACTGAAGTCTATTCTAATACAGGAGGACAAGCTTCAAAAGCATCTCCATTAGCAGCCGTTGCAAAATTTGCAGCAGCTGGAAAACGTATTAGAAAAAAAGATTTGGGATTAATTGCAACTACATACGGATATGTGTATGTAGCTCAAGTTAGTATGGGTGCTAATCAATCACAATTTTTAAAAGCTGTTCGCGAAGCTGAAGCATACCAAGGACCTTCTGTAATTATAGCTTATAGCCCATGTATAAATCATGGTTTACTCAAAGGTATGGGCAAAATGCTAGAACAAGCTAAATTAGCAGTTGAATGTGGCTATTGGACGTTATATCGTTACAATCCAACACTAGAAAAACAGAACCAGAATCCATTCCAGTTAGATAGCAAAGAACCAGATTGGTCTAAATTTCAAGAATTCTTAATGAGCGAGGTAAGGTTTACTTCTTTGCTAAAAACTTTCCCAGAAGAAGCAAAACAACTTTTCGTACAGGCAGAAGAAAATGCAAGGTGGAGATATAATCAGTACAAGCGACTTGCATCTAATATTTTGCTTGAAAAAACTATTTGATACTAATTTTTTATAAAATTATGAGGGTTGGTTTTTCCAGCCCTTATTTTTTTTTGAAAAATATACTAAAATATTTTGTTTTTCAAATACTTGACACATGTTTAAAATATTTTTAACTTTGCAAAAAGATATTTATATATGAAAAAAGTATTTTTATTAGTGTTTTTTACTTTTTTATACTTTTATTTTTATTCTCAAAATCATACACACCGTTACATTAAAGTGTTGTATAAATATGTTATAGATCAAGTAGAATCCGAATCAAAATTAAATGAATTAAGAGCCGATTTACTTCAGATCAAAGGAGTAGAAGAAGTTAAGTTTGAATATAAACCAGAAAAACAAAGAGCAAGAGCTATTATATATACTACACAAAAAGTTCGTCAATCAGAGGGAGATGATGAATTTAAAATCACGGCTTTAAAACAGGCAATAATTAAACATAATATGTTACCTTCCGAGCTAATAGAAGAAGTAGTTGAATAAATGTTTAAAGCTATGATAAGAAAATTATTTTTGCTTGCAGTTTTGAGTATAATTGCCAATTCAAATATTTTTGCTCAAGCGAACGATTGTTCTAATGCAACGTTAATTTCTGTAACAGCCAATTGTACAAATCCTGTTTCTGGAACAACATCTGGTGCTACACAATCGTTCACTGGCTGTGTTGGGACAGCCGATGACGATGTATGGTACAGATTTACAGCAACATCAACAAGCCATGTTATAAATGTAACAGGGTCATCAAATTTTGATGCTGTTGTTGAGCTATTTTCAGGTACTTGTGGTTCATTAACTTCCTTATATTGTAAAGATAACACATTTAATGGGCAAACTGAAACCATATATGCTACTGGATTGACCGTTGGAAATACTTATTACATAAGAGTATATCACTATTATAGTGCTTCAGGTTCATCGACATTTACAATATGCGTTACTACAGCACCAACTCCACCAGCAAACGACAATTGTGCTAATGCTGCAACTCTTTTAGTAAATACAACATGCAGTTATACTAGTGGTACTTCTTATGGTGCAACAAATTCAAATGTAGCATCTTGTGCAGGTTCATCAGACGATGATGTATGGTATAAATTTACAGCTACAAATTCAGTTCAAACAATAACAGTTGATCCTTCATCAACAATGGATCCTGTAGTAGAACTATTTTCAGGTACTTGTACTTCATTAAATTCATTGTATTGTCAAGACCTTGGTTTTACAGATGGAAATGAAGTTATAAATGCTGTTGGTTTAATACCTGGTCAAACATATTACATAAGAGTTTATGATTATTACCATTCAAATGGTGGAGCTCCATTTCAAATTTGTGTTACAGGTTCGAGTTCTTCTAATCCTGTAAACGATGAATGTGCGTCAACTATTGAGCTTCCGGAAGTTACCTCAGAATGCAATTATTATTACTTTACAACTATAAATGCAACAACTTCGTCGCAAGCGGCACCATCAAATTGTGAAAATTTTGATGGAAGTCCTAATAATGGAGGTTTTCAAGCAGGGACAAAAGATGTTTGGTTTAAAATAAAAGTTCCTGCTTCTGGGATATTAAGTATTCGTCCAAGACCTAGTTATGGTATAAATGATGCAGCTATGGCTTTATATAGCGGTACATGCTCATCTCTCACACAAATAGCTTGTTCTGATGATCATAATTATCCTGGTACTTCTAATGACATGAAACCATACATTAAAGTTACAGGTTTAACTCCTAATAGTTATGTATATTTAAGGTATTGGCAGTTTGGAACAGGAAGTGGTGATTTTGCAATTTGTGTTGAGTCGCCGACAAACGATTATTGTTCTTCATCATTATATATATGTGATATAAATGTTTATTCTGGTTCAACAAGCGAAGCTTATACAATTGATAGGCCTTGTAATATGCGTGGAAATGCGGAAATGAATAATCCACCTACTTATACATATACTCCTGGAACATGTCAGGGTGGAATTTTTGGTGCAGGAGGTTCTTGGGGACAAGGAGCTCCAAACTGTGATGTTAGAATTGACAATAATTCTTGGATAAAATTAACTGCATCTAATACTAGTGTAACATTAAATGTAAACATTAGCAATTGTTGGGTAGGGAATTATCCAAGTGGAGGTATTCAGATGCAAATATTTTCTGGAACTAATTGTTGTAGTTATACTCCAATTAGCGATTTTAAAGAAGGCTCTTCTA
>JBBIKO010000181.1:0-835 GCA_037445415.1 Bacteroidota bacterium | reverse complement strand
CAAACAATTTAACAATAGGACAGGATTATTATTTAATGATAGATGGCTTTGCTGGTGATATATGTGATTATAGTATTACAGCAAATACTGGGGTTCAATTTACTAGTATTACTGCTAGTCAGAATTCTATCTGTATAGGTCAAAGTGTTACATTAACTGCTCCATCTGGTGCAACAAGTTATTTATGGACACCCGGAGGACAAACAACACAAAGTATAGTTGTGTATCCTGCAACTACGATGACATATTATTGTGAGGTTTCTGGTGTATGCGGTTATAAGCAAACTTTACAAAAAACAATTATTGTTAACCCACTTCCTACTATAAATGTATCAAGTAATAGTCCAGTTTGTCAGGGAACAACTTTAAATTTAACATCATCAGGTGGAAACTCATACTCGTGGTCGGGTCCAAATGGCTTTACAAGTACATCTCAAAATCCAACCATTTCTAATGTTAGCACTAATCATACAGGGACTTATAATGTTACAGTAACAACAACTGCCGGCTGTACGGGTACATCATCTACAAATGTTTCAGTAAATCCTGCACCTTCTTCGCCAACAGTTAGTGCTTCGTCTAACACGATATGTAATGGTCAAAGTACAACGATAAACGCTAGCGGTTCAGGAGCAAGCTCATTTCAGGTTTATAATGCTTCAACAGGAGGGACATTATTAGGAACAACACCTCTAACTGTAAGTCCAACTGCAACAACAACATATTACGTACAGGCTGTTAGTTCGCAAGGTTGTGTTAATACTGGTGGAAGAGTGCCTATTACAATAACAGTTAATCCTACACCAAATGCCACGGCAAGCAGTAATAGTGGTAT
>JBBIKO010000180.1:0-4783 GCA_037445415.1 Bacteroidota bacterium | reverse complement strand
TTATTGATTTTTCTTTTTTTAGCACTTTTTTTCAAGAAAATGTTGTGAATTTTATTCTACAAAAAATTACATCTTCTTACATTTACATAATAATTATATTGTTAGCATTCATTTGTTTTTTAGTACTCTTTTTCATTTTAAAAAACAAGCTCCAAGAATTTAAAATAATAAAGAGAATAATAGAATTTTTTAAAGGTATGCTAAAAGGCTTTATATCTGTACTAAAACTCAAACAAAGATTTTTATTTTTAACTTACACCATAATAATATGGACATGTTATCTATTAATGACCTATGTCGTTTTCTTTTCGATAGAAAGTACATCTAACTTAACCATAACAGATAGTTTATTTGTTATGAGCATTGGTGGTTTGGGTATGTCGGCTCCAGTTCAAAATGGTTTCGGAGCATTTCACTGGATTGTATCAAGAGGGCTTATGCTTTACGGCATTTCTCAAACTGACGGATTGTTATATGCAACACTTTGTCATGAATCACAAACATTAATGATTTTAATTCTTGGTCCTATTGTTATGCTACTAATTATGCTTTATAGAAAAACACAAGTATAAAAAAATATACTTATGGATTACAAAAATATTATTACAAAAAAAATATATTCGTCAAATGATGAAATTGAATTATCAAGGTTACTTGCATTTTGGCAATTTAAAGACAAAAAAGTTGTATTTACCAATGGCTGTTTCGATATTATTCATCGAGGGCATATCGAATATTTGTTAAAAGCTGCTTCGCTCGGCGATGTACTTATTATTGGATTAAATACAGACCAATCTGTAAAAAAATTAAAAGGACCTAATCGCCCTATTAATGATGAACATAGCAGAGCAATTGTTTTGGCTTCATTACAATTTGTTCATGCTGTAGTTTTATTTAACCAAGAAACACCATTAGAACTAATTAAAGTTGTAAAACCACATGTTTTAGTTAAAGGTGGCGATTACAAACAACACGAAATTGTAGGTAGCGACTTTGTTCTTTCTTATAATGGTACTGTTGAAATTATTCCTTTTGTTGAAGGATATTCTACAACAAATATTATACAGGAAATTGTAATTAAACCATAAACCAAGAATAAAAATAAAAACTTATTATCCAAAACACGAATGTAGTTAATGATAACACAATTGCAGGCTTAAAAAAGTCGCGAAATTTAATTCTAATGCCATTTTTTCTTGCCGATTCTATAACAATTAAGTTTGCTATTGCACCTAATAATTGTAGCGTTACCGGCTAAAGTTGAAGCGGAGGCTAAACTCAACCATAATAATTTATAAGAATCTATTTTTAATAAAAAAAACTATTTCTATTTTCATTATTATAATATTGAACTTGCAAGTTCTGCTAAATAGCTTCTTTCTCCTTTAATTAAATTAACATGTGCAAAAAGATCTTGACCTTTCATTCTATCTGTAAGGTAGGTTAATCCATTAGATTTGCTATCGAGATATGGTGAATCTATTTGTTCAATGTCTCCTGTAAATACAAGCTTACTTCCCTCACCTGCACGTGTAATAATAGTTTTTACTTCGTGAGGTGTTAAATTTTGGGCTTCATCTATAATGAAAAACACATTTGAAAGACTTCGCCCTCTGATATATGCTAATGGTTCTATTACAAGAACTTCGTTTTTTTGCATTTCTTCTATATTTTTGTACTCCGACGATTCATGTTTAAATTTATACTTTATTACATTCAAATTGTCGAATAATGGTTGCATGTAAGGTCCAATTTTTTCTTTAACATCGCCAGGCAAAAATCCTAAATCTCTATTAGATAATGGCACTATTGGGCGTGCTACTAATATTTGATTATATTTTTTCCGCTGATGCAAACCAGCAGCCAAAGCTAATAGTGTTTTACCTGTACCTGCTCTACCTGTAATAGCTACAAGCTGAACAGTATCTCTGAACAGAGCATCAAGTGCAAAAGTTTGCTCAGCATTACGAGGCTCAATACCGTATGCTTTCCGCTTTTCAACTCTGTCAAACAATTTTGTATATGGATCGTAATGTGATAATACACTTAATTTAGTATTTTTAAATATAAAATATTGATGCGCTGTTGGCTCAAAAGGTAAAGATATTAATTCTGACGGCACGCCCAACGGATCTTCGTATAGTTGACTAATTATTTTAGCAGGAAAACCTTCTATGGTAGGGATTACATCGTTAACCTGATCAAGATTTTTTACTTTATCATTTTCATAATCTTCGGCTTCTATACCCAAAGATTTTGCCTTCATTCGTAAATTTATATCTTTACTTACAAGTATAACAGGTGTTTTTTCGTTTTTCGAAGCAATATAATCGGCTATTGCTAATATTCGATGATCGGGTGTTTTTTCTGGAAAAGAATCCGACAGTTTTTTGGAATATTCTTTACCTGTTTCAACATATAATTTTCCCAAACCCTTACCTAACGAAATTCCATCTTTAAATAGTTGCTTTCCGGCTAATTTGTCTAATTCTCTTGAAAACTCGCGTGCATTGTAACTAATCAAATCAGCACCTTTTTTTAACTTATCTAACTCTTCTAGAACAACAATTGGAATTATTAAATCATTTTCTTCAAACTTATAAATACACCTAAAGTCATGTAAAATAACATTAGTATCTAAAATAAAAATTTTTTTCTTTTTAGGCATAATCAAATTATTTTTAGTATCTAAGTTAAAGACAATATATCAAGAAAAAGTTATTGAATTTAACATTTATTCACAATTTTTTGTTAGCAACAAAAAAGCTGCCTTTAAGGGCAGCCTGAGAATATAATACAAAACACGATAGATTATTTTTTGCTGTTTTGTTTACTGTAACGATTACGGAATTTATCAACACGTCCTGCTGTATCTACCAATTTAACCTTACCAGTATAAAACGGATGAGATGTATTTGATATTTCTACTTTTATTAAAGGATAAGTAACACCATCTATCTCTATTGTTTCTTTACTGTTTGCAGCAGATTTAGTAATAAACATGTGATCGTTTGACATGTCTTTGAAAACTACTAAGCGATAATTTTTTGGATGAATATCTTTTTTCATAATTTAGTTTATAATGTTTAATTTTTTGGGAATGCAAAATTAGTAATATAAATCAAAAAATACAAATGTTTTGTAAAAAAATTATTTCCCAATACAAAAACGGCTAAAAATTTCGTTAAGAACTTCTTGCGAGGAAATTTCGCTAATTATTTCAGATAAAAAATGATTAACTTGTTTTAAATCTTCAGCTAACAAATCGTTTGTAATTCCTGATTCTAACGAAGCTAAAGCAGACCTTGCCAACTCTGATGTTTTCTTTAACGAACTCCACTGTCTTGAGTTTGTTATAATAACTTCACTTCCTGTAACATTAAGCGATAAAACATAATTATACATTTCATTTAGCAAATTTTCGATGTTTGTTTGATATTTTGCCGATATTAAAAAAACTTTTTCAACCTGAGACTTGATTATATTAAATTTATTATTTAAAGCTTTTTCGTCAATTTTATCTATTTTGTTTAAAACTAAAAAGAGTTTTGTTTTTTCATCAAACATATTTCTCCACTCGTTAAATAATTTTAAGATTTGCTCTGTATCAGTTGCAGCGTCAAATAATAAAAGAACTATTGAAGATTGTTTGGACTTTTTTAGAGCTTTTTCGATTCCTATTTGCTCTACTTCATTTTCAGCATTTCTTATTCCAGCTGTATCAGCAAAGCGAAAAGTTATATCTTTATATACAAACGAATCTTCTATAATATCTCTTGTAGTACCAGGAACAGACGAAACTATACTTTTATCTTCATTTAAAAAGCAATTCATAAGTGTTGATTTACCAACATTCGTATCGCCTACTAACGAAACCAATACCCCTTTTATTAATACATTTCCGTAATCGTAGCTAATAGTTAATTGGTTAATTTTTTTAACAAGCTGTTCTAACTTTTGTTTTATTTGTTCTCTACTTGCAAATTCAACGTCTTCTTCGGCAAAATCGAGCTCCAATTCGACATAAACAAGCAAATTCAATAAATCGCTTTTTATCTCTTTTATTTCTTTCGATATACCACCTTTAATATGTTGAATAGCCAACTGATGTGTTGACTGATCGTGAGCTTGAATTATTTCATTTATCGCCTCGGCTTGAGTTAAATCCATTTTTCCATTTAAAAATGCTCTTAAAGTAAATTCACCAGGTTGAGCCAAACGAATGTCAGATTGTTGTAATATTTTTAAAATTTGACTTTGAATATACAAAGAACCATGACAATGTATTTCTATCATATCTTCGCCAGTGTATGAATTGGGCGATTTAAAAAAAACAAGCATAATATCGTCAATTATATCTTGATTTACAACAAATTTTGCACGATAAAAATATCTTGGCTTTATTTTTTGTAATAAAATTGTATGAATTTTGAAACTTTATTTACGATATTCTTACCGCTGAGTCTTATTATAGCTATAGCTGACGATACAACACCTGTTGCAATTGCACAAATATCTTCATTATTGTACATAAATTAACATTTTTGCAAAGGTAATATAAGAAAACGTATTTCTTTTTTAGTAAAAAAACAATTATTATTTTTGAAGTCAAATTAAGTTTATGAGTGTTTTATTAAATAATAATTCTCGTGTTATTGTTCAAGGCTTTACAGGAACAGAAGGAACTTTTCATTCGGAACAAATGATTGAATATGGTACTCGCATAGTTGGCGGTGTAACACCATGTAAAGGCGGTACTACACATTTAGGACTTCCTGTATTT
>JBBIKO010000179.1:0-4846 GCA_037445415.1 Bacteroidota bacterium | reverse complement strand
TACCCTTACAACCATAAGTATCAGTAACAGTAACAGTATATGTTCCAGGGCATAATGAACTAATATTTTGACTATTCGAACCTGTACTCCACTGGTATGTATAAGTACCACTACCCCCTGAACCAGAAGCAATAGCACTTCCGTTACACAATCCAAAACATGTTACGTGTGTTGGAGTTATGTTGGCAGTGGGATTAGGATAAACAGTAATATTTTGTGTATAAGTAGCATTACACGTCCCTTGAGTAACTGTTTGAGTTACTGTATAAGCTCCAGGAGTATTCCAAGTTATTCCGCTTGGGTTTTGTGCAGTGGAACTAGAAGGTGTTCCACCTGGGAATGACCAAGAATAAGTTACTCCCGTACCTGTTGTTCCAGTATTTGTAAAATTATAGCTGTTGCCAGTAACGCATTGATTACCGTTATATGTAAAACCAGCTGTTACAGAACCTGTTGAAGACACAGTAACATTGGTTGAAGCTGTACATCCGTTTGAAGCAGTAACCAATATAGTGTATGTACCATTAGTTAAACCTGTAAATGTATGTGAAGTATTACTTGTATTGAATGAAGTACCAGGGGGATTACAAACGTAAGTAAAATTTGGTGTTCCGTTAGTAACGGTTGCAGTTATGGTTCCGTTATTTGTACCGCAAGTAGAAGGAGTACTAGTAGCTGAAACAGTCATCTGTGGTGGGTTAGTAATAACCACACTTGCAACTCCAGTGCAACCATTTGCAGAAGTAACAGTTACATAGTAAGTTCCAGCAGTTAATCCAGTAACATTTTGTGTAGTTGCTCCATTGCTCCATTGATAACTATACGGTGTTGTGCCCCCTGTTACTGATGAAACAGAAGCCGTTCCATTATTTCCGCCAAAACATGTTGGATTAGTACGACTAGTTGTAATATTTAAGCCTGGTGTGACATTTATAGTAACTTGAACTTGTTGAGTGCCAGGACATAGAGGATTTCCCCCTGTAACATTTACTGTATATGTAGTAGTTGTTGTTGGAGATGCAACGGGATTTGCAATATTTGGGTTGCTAAGACCAGTTGTTGGTGTCCATGAGTACGATGTTCCTCCGCTTGCAAGTAAGTTTACTGATTGACCTGAACAAATAGTTGCGGTATTTGTACCAGTTTGAACAACGATTGCATTTGCCATAAAAACTCCTGAAGCTGCTGAAATTGTGTAATTACAAACATCACCGGCAAAACCATCTATCATTAAAAGATAAGTGTTTCCAGGAGTTAATCCTGTTGCTGTTACAGTTCCGTTTTGCATAACACCTGGATTCCAACAATTAGAGTGTGAGGTAAATGTACCACAGTTTGATGTAGAATATATTTCCATTTGAATACCCCAACTATTTGTGCAATTACAAACATATACATTTAATGTTGCAGTGGTTGAAGAAGCTACAAAGCTTATCCAAGAGTTATTTTCAACTGAACCACAAAATTGTGAAGGTATCTCACCAGGAGTATAAGATGCACTTGTATTTCCACAATATCCCTCAAATTCACAAATAGGTGTTGGTGAAGTACAAAAGTCATTAGCTGGGGGCGAAGATGCACAAGATGGAGCTCCTGGACAAGATACTCCTCCTCCTCCACCACCGCTGGTGGTGCAAGACCAAAGTAAAGTCATGCAAGTAGATTCTGACGTACAATTATATTTAGATAATAAAAGTGTAACTGTTCCAGTAAACGTTGCTGTCCATGTAATAGAAGATTGAAGTCCACAGTTATCGTCATTGTAAGCTAAAACGGTACCACTTCCACAGATACTTCCTTGAAACAATGTAAGCTGTGTATCAAAATCGGTATCTCCACAAGTTTGCCAGGTATATGTGTTACCTGCAACTACATTATATCGTGAATATTCAGACCCATAAGCACAACTAGTTACTGTCGTAGAACTACCACAAGTAATACTTTGGACAGTGCTAGGAAACATGCTTCCACAATTGTAACATTGTGGTAATGTTTTAATATAAATAAAAAGTAATGTTGAAATTATAATAATTCTCATATTTTATTTAATTTTTAATTTGATTTCTTCTAATTCTTTTTCTGTATAAGGATTTGGAGATTTTTGCAAAGACTTATATGTTTCGGGATATTTTTCAATCCATTTTTCTTTAAAAATTCCATAAGCGATGGCTTCTTTTTGTTTATCTTTTAATATAACTGGCGAAGGAAGTGTAGAAGATAAGTCAAACCTTATAGGTTTAAAATTGTTATAAATTAAGCGTTTCCTTTTTAAAATCAAGTACAATAAGACTATTTAATTTTGTTTTTAAAATAATTTCATCTAATAACTCTTTATTGATTTCTTTTATTGAATATATATAACCAGTGTTATCAGTATAAAATCTTGCTATTAGTACATTATCTGTTTCAGTAATTAGTTTGGAAAAAAATAAAGCTTGTTCGTCATTTATAAAGCCATCAATTTTAACATTGTACATAAACAAGTCATCAAAGTTCATCTTAAATTGAGCAGAAATATCAAACGATATTGCAAAACTTACTATTAATATTATTATTTTGTACATATAAGTATAATTTTAAACTAATATATAAAAAATTATCGAATTAATTTTATTTTTCCTGTAAATTCTTGCTTATTACCATTTTTGTCTGTAGCAAAAATTTTATAGAAATAAAAATCGGCAGGACAAGGTTGTTTAGTGTTATTATCATTACCATCCCACCAAATAGGGCTTCCTTTGCTATCAAATATACATTTACCTGTTTTTGTGTATATGCTCATTATAAATGTGTAATTTTTGTAATCGAGTAGTTGTGGACCAAACAAATCGTTTATTCCATCACCATCTGGAGTAAAAGCATCTGCTATTTGAATAGGCATGAAGTATGTGGCATCTATATTTCTTGATATAGTATCAGTACAGCCGTATTGATTTTCAGCAATAAGCTTAATAGTATATATGCCACTTTTATTAATATTGAATTCCCAATGGTTTTCTGTTATAGTTGAGTCTGAGTATATCCATTTAATATAACTATATTGTTTCGATTTATTTTCGATTTTAATAGTATTGCCAATTTGTTGAAAATACATTTTTGCTATAGGACGTGGATATACTTCTATTGTAAAAAGTTCTTTATTAAAAATGTCTTGTTCGTTTAATTTAATTTTTAGATTAACTTTGTATTTGCCAGATTTCATATATGTATATGAAGGATTTTTTTCGTAAGAAAAACTTCCATCACCAAATTCCCAGTAAAAAATAGCTTCTTTATGAACATCGTTATTTATATTAAAATGAAAGGTATGAGGGGTACAGCCAGTTGTTGAGCTTGAAGAAACAGAAAATTGATAGTTATTTTCTGGTGTAATAGATTGGATTGCTTCGTTATTTTTAGAATAAAAGCGATTTTCTTGTAATTTTTCTTGATTATTATTAGATGTTGTTTTATTGTCAGAAATATTTTGCTCTATTACAGGTTTTTCTGTGTTATTGATAATAAAATCTGAATGTGTTGATTCTTTATTTTCAGTAATTTGGTTTTTATTAATTATTGGTTGGCTTGTTTGTTTTGTGTTATTATTAGTTGTGGAAAAAAAGTATATAACTACTAAAGTGCTAAATAGAGCTATTGTTGTTGTTAAAATAGTAGTTCTAAAAATTTTTTTAATTTTTAAATTTCTTGAAAATTGTTTCCAAGCTATATCTTCGTATGGATATTCGAAGTTGTTTATTTTCTCGTTTATTATGTCTTCAAAACGTTTCATGTTGGCACGTTTTTATATAGTTATTAACCATTTCTCTTAGTTTAATTTTAGCTTTTGCAAGGTTAGATTTGGAAGTTCCTATGTTTATGTTAAGGTGTTCAGCTATTTCTGCATGAGTCATGTTTTCTATCACAAACAAGTTAAAAACAGTTCTATAAGCTGGCGATAGATTTTGAATTAGTTTAATAATAACCTCGGCTTTCATAATTTTTAATTTTTCTAATTCTTTTTCATCTATCGAATCATCTGTAAATGAATCGAGTTCTAATTCTTCGTCTGTTTTTGTGAAAATGTCTTTTCGTTTACGGATGTTATCAATAGCCGTATTTACCATAATTCTGCGTATCCAACCTTCTAAAGAACCTTTGTATTGAAAATATTTTAATTTTTGAAAAACTTTAACAAAGCCATCTTGTAAAATATCGAGTGCTTCTTCTTTGTTTTTTGAATATCGCATACATACTACCAACATTTCACCATAGAAAGCTTTGTAAAAAATTTGCTGACTCAATCTGTCGCCTTTTATGCAAGATTCTACAACCTTTCTAATACTATCCTTATCTTGCCAGTCGATCTTCATGAGTCTGTATTTAAGACGGAAAATTTTAATTAGGGTTGCTAGAATAAATTATTTAATTTTAAAAAATCTTCTTTAGGAGCATCGCAAACAGGGCATAACCAGTTTGGTGGTAAATCTTCGAAAGTTGTGTCTGGTTTTATATTTTGTGTGGAATCTCCCTTATTTGGGTAATAAACATAACCACAAATTTTACATTTGTATTTCATACAATAAACAAAAGAATATTGTAAAAGTACAAAAAATAATTAATTAAGAAGATAGAATTGTTTCAATAGTTTTTTTTACTAACCAATCGGGTGGTGTTAAATAAAATTTAGATAAATCAATATTATTCTCTAAATCAAAAATATTTTTTTCTTCTTCGGAATTTGTATTATCATTAAAATATAAAAAAGTAGAAATTATCATAGGCAAAAATATTTACGTTAATGGTTAAAACGTAAAAAAAGATGAATTATTGTAAATTGTAATTAAGTATATTGTTTAATATTTGTTTA
>JBBIKO010000178.1:1764-4871 GCA_037445415.1 Bacteroidota bacterium | reverse complement strand
GGGAATTACGGTGGAGTTGTACAATTAGGCTATAAATACAACAATTCCATAGGAAGAATCCCTAATGCATTAATAGATTCACATATTTTCAGAGACAGTTTACCTGGACCTATACCCTCTCCACTAAACAGAGAAATTACAACTATTACAGGAAATGATTTATGTATGCTTGTTAAAATAGATAATTTGTACTTCGAAGAAGTAGGAGTAGAATTCGCTCAACAATCACAATCTGCTACAGACCGAATACTTCTTGATTTAAACGGTAATTCCATTATATTGCGTACAAGTAAATATGCAAGTTTTGCATCGAACAAAACACCTAAAGGAAGAGGGTCTATAAGAGCTATTTTAAGTAGCTACAACGGAACATTTCAATTATACATAAATAGCTTAAACGATTTAATTAATTGGGATACAACTGCACAAGTTTTGAGCAATATAATTTATGAAACATTCGACAATCCACCTACAAATTGGATTACTTATAGCATTTCGAGCAACAAAAATTGGGTACACGATGCTACTTATAAATGTATGTACATCAATGGATATGGCGGTGATGCACCAAGTCACGATTGGCTCATTAGTCCACCTATTAACTTAAACAATGTTTCTGCACCAGTATTAACTTTTAGAACATGGACAAGATACACCGATAATGGCACACAAGAACCTTTATCGGCTTGGATATCAGAAAATTACAATTCGGGAAATCCAACACAAGCCACATGGACCCAGCTAAACAATGTAACATTATCGCCAACAAATAGCCAAACTTGGACTAACAGTGGAGACATTGATTTATCATCGTATATTGGAAAAAGTATTAGAATAGGTTTTAAATATGTAAGCTCTGGAACAGGAAGCAATTCAACAACTATTTGGGAAGTTGACGAATTTAAAGTAAAAGCTTTAAACTAACTTACTATGAGCGAATATGTAGTTTCAGCAAGAAAATATCGTCCTTCAACTTTTAAAACAGTTGTTGGGCAAGAAATAATTACAACAACATTAAAAAACTCTATAAAAAATAAGCAGCTTGCTCATGCATATCTTTTTTGTGGTCCACGCGGTGTTGGTAAAACAACCTGCGCTCGCATTTTTGCTAAAACAATTAATTGTTTCAACCCTACTTTTGAATACGAGCCTTGCAATATATGCGAATCGTGTATAAACTTCAACAAAAACGCTTTATTCAATATTCACGAATTAGATGCTGCTTCGAACAATAGCGTTGAATCTATTCGCGAGCTTATAAATCAAGTTCGTATCCCGCCTCAGTTAGGTAAATATAGCGTGTTTATTATTGACGAAGTACACATGCTTACAAAAGATGCATTTAATGCTTTTCTTAAAACACTCGAAGAACCTCCAAGCCATGCAATTTTTATAATGGCGACAACCGAAAAGCATAAAATTATTCCTACAATCTTATCGCGTTGCCAGGTATTTGATTTTAAAAGAATTCAAATATCCGATATAGTTGCACATCTAGAATATGTTGCAAATCAAGAGAATATTAACTACGAAAAAGAAGCACTCCTTGTAATTGCTCAAAAAGCAGACGGCAGTATGCGCGATGCTCTTTCTATTTTCGACCAGATGGTTAGCTTTTGCGAAAATAATATCACTTATGAAAAAGTAATTAAAAACCTTAATGTTCTCGATTACGATTATTATTTTAAATTAACTAATTTATTTTTAAACGGAAATACTAGCGAAGTTTTACTTATTTTTAACGAGATTCTTTATAATGGCTTCGATTCACAATATTTTATTTCAGGGTTAGCAGAGCATTTTAGAAATTTAATGCTATGTAAAGACCAAAAAACAATCTCTTTGCTCGAAGTTAGTGAAAATATTGCACAACGATATGCTCAACAAGCAAGTGCTTGTAGCATGATATTTTTATTCGAAGCAATTAAAATAATTAACGAAGTAGATGTACAATATAGAACAAGTTACAATAAGCGATTTTTAGTAGAACTAATGTTGTACAGACTTTGCTTTATACAAAACAGAATAACTGAAAATACTTTGCCATCAACAACTGTAAACAATTCAACTCAAAATATTAAGCAAAATAATTCAACTAATTCTGTAAAAGAGCAACCAACAACTTATCAAAAAAAGGCAGATTCAGAAATTACAACTTTAAATGAACCAAGCATTACATCAAAACTACAAAACACACAAAATACAGTGTCAGGAATCTCAATTAAAATAACAGAAGAAAAAGCGGAAGAAAAACCCGAAAAACAAAAAGAAGAAACAACTTTGGTTAAACAAGAAATTTTTGATAAAGAAAAAGCCATTGAAGCATGGAAAAATTACTTACAACAACCAAAAGCCAATTCAAGAATAAAAATATTATATTCTCAATATCCTAATTTTACTTATTGGGAGGAGCAAACACTTATATTGAAAGTTTTAAATAAATCTCAAGAGCAAGAATTAAGAAAAATTCACGACGAACTGCTTGCATACTTAAAACTTAACCTAAAAAACAAGGATATTAAGATAGAAATAATTCAAGTTGAAGAAGAAATTAAGTCACCAACACCTTACACCGACAAAGAAAAATATCAATATTTTGAGCAAAATTTTTCTTTGCTTAAACAAATGAAAGAACAATTCGATCTTGATTTTACTTAAAAAAATACGGAGGCTATTTATTTAACCTCCGTAAAACCCTAAAACAAGATTATTTGGAAGAACAAGCAATTATAAGACGTCAAAAAATGAACCAGTGTTGTTTAAAGCATAAAGGTTTTTTATTAAAAAAAGTTAAAATATTTATATTATGTATTTTAATTGCTCATTGGGCTTGTAAGAAAGAAAATTTTTATACAGGAAGTGATGCTAAACTAAAATTTTCGACCGATACTGTGCATTTCGACACTGTGTTTACTACCATAGGCAGTGCAACAAAATATTTTATCGTTTACAACTATTTAAACAAGGCTTTGCGAATTTCGTCTATACAATTAGCCAAAGGCAATCAATCTTTTTTTAGAATAAATATAAATGGTATAAGCACTAGCGAAATGAAGGAGGTTGAAATAGAACCTAACGACAGTATATTCATTTTTGTTGAAGTAAAA
>JBBIKO010000178.1:0-1754 GCA_037445415.1 Bacteroidota bacterium | reverse complement strand
GAGGGAGCCGGCGATTTGGACATAATTCATTTTTGAAGTAAAAATAAATCCAAACAATCAGAACAACCCTTTAGTAGTTCAAGATTCGATAGTATTTCGTGTCAACGGCAATGTTCAGGATATTGACCTCGTAGCTTATGGACAAGATGTTCATTTAATTAATGCAAAAATTATTGATCAGAATACAACATGGATTGCAGACAAACCTTATTTAATTTACAACTCAATGTTAGTTGATAGCAATGTAACATTAGCTATTGAACATGGAGTAAAACTTTATTTTCACCATAAATCGCGTATGTACATTAAAGGAACACTTATTGCAGATGGCACTTTACAAAACCCTATCATTTTTAGAGGTGATAGGCTTGAACATTGGTACAACAAAATTCCAGGGCAATGGGATGGTATATATTTTGTAATGGGAAGTAAGGACAATGTTTTAAATTATTGCGAAATTAGAAATGCAATTATTGGAATACAAGTAGATACATTAGCTTCGATTATGCAACCTACTTTAACCATCTCCAATTCAAAAATATTAAATATGAATGTTGCTGGTATCTTTGCTCAAGGTAGTACTATTAAAGCTTGGAATTGTATTATTGCTAACTGCGGACGTTTTGCAATAGCACTAACAATTGGAGGGCATTACGAATTTTATCATTGCACTATATATAATACATGGTATTACAACAATCGTCAAACGCCTTCTGTTTGGATAAATAACTACTATCAGGATATTTTTGGCAATATACATGTACGTCCATTAGAAAAAGCATATTTCGGAAATTGTATAATTTACGGTAACAAAGAATCAGAAGTTTTAATTGATGAATATCCAAACTCTCCTATATTTAATTTCGAGTTTCAGAATTGTTTAATCAAGATTAGCAGTAGCATAAATACACAAAATCCAATAAATTGGAATAATATTTTTATAAATGAGCATCCAAGATTAAAAGATCCGAGTAACGAAATATTTGAATTAGACACTTTATCTTTTTGCATAGATAAGGGCGATTTTAATATTGGTTCGATGTATCCAATAGATTACAAAGGCAATAGCAGAATTTCCGATCTTAAACCCGATTTAGGAGCATTTGAACGACAATAAATATGCAAATAAAAGGAAATATACTACTGCAAATATTTATGCAAAAGGAATTGAAGATGAATGTATTCAGCAAATAAAACAGCTAGTTGATCATCCTGCTTTTACCGAAAATATTGCTATAATGCCAGATGCTCATGCTGGTAAGGGGGCAGTTATAGGATTTACAACACCTTTAACCGATAAAGTTATCCCTAACGTAATAGGTGTTGATATAGGTTGTGGTATGCTAACAGCACAAATCGAAATACATGCAAAACTCCCATTCGAAAAACTCGAAAACACTATAAAAAGAATTGTCCCGATGAGTACCGATATACATAAAAAGGAACCATCAATCAACTTCTCTTTTCATGAGCTAAACTTAAAACTTCAACATTTTATTAAAAATTACAACAAAAAGTTTGGAAAAAAATTTAAAACACCTGCTATTACAGAAACATGGTTAAATGAAAAGTTTAAACAAATTCAATTTCCAGTAGATAGATTTTACAAATCGCTTGGAACTCTTGGTGGTGGTAATCATTTTATAGAAATTGGCAAAAACGATAAAAATAAAACCTATTTAACCATTCATTCGGGTTCTCGACATTTTGGAAATAAAGTAGCCACTTATTGGCAAAATTTAGCCATAAAAAAG
>JBBIKO010000177.1:268-4873 GCA_037445415.1 Bacteroidota bacterium | reverse complement strand
AAATATCTTAAATAATACTAAAAAAGAAATAAACTTGCCCGAATCGGACGTTTTACAGTTTATTGCCGAAGACGAAACTATTGTTTCAATACGTCCAAGCGGTACCGAACCCAAAATCAAATTTTATATTGGAATGAAATTACCCTTTAATCTAAATATTTATGAGCTTGATACAATTGTTGCAAAAAAAATTGATATTATAAAGGCAGATTTAGGATTATAACATAGTTGTTCTATAATGTTTTATAGCATTTTCTTTTGATTCAAAAAAGTTTACAATTGGTTTTATATATTTATTTTCAACAAAATCTGGGATCCAAGTTTTTATATAAGCGTAATTATTGTCATATTTTTTCTGTTGTAGAAATGGATTAAATATTCTGAAATAAGGTGCTGCATCACAGCCGGTGCTTGCAGCCCATTGCCAGTTTCCATTATTTAAAGCTAAATCGTAATCGAATAAATGTTGAGCAAAAAAAGCTTCGCCCCAGCGCCAATCAATTAGCAAATTTTTTGTTAAAAACGAAGCTACAATCATTCGTATTCGGTTGTGCATGTAACCATTTGCAAGAAGTTGTTTAATTCCTGCGTCTATGATAGGATATCCGGTTTCACCATTACACCAAGCTTTCCAAAGTTTTTCATCATTTTGCCATGATAAAGACTTGTTTTTATAATTTTCGTTTTCGACATGAGGATAGTTATATAATATTTGTGTAAAAAACTCGCGCCAAATAAGTTCATTTAAATAGTATTGATTTTTT
Source organism: Bacteroidota bacterium (assembly GCA_037445415.1). GTDB lineage: Bacteria > Bacteroidota > Bacteroidia > Bacteroidales > GWA2-32-17 > Ch61. The sequence continues at coordinate 4,109 of JBBIKO010000177.1, read as the reverse complement.
ATAATGGCAATATTTACAAGTTTTCGAATACTACACAAACCATACCTCAAATAAACTGATGAGTGACTTGTTTTATCTAAATAAGGAATATCCCTATATTTATGATATTCTTCAATATTTTCTAAAAGTAATGGTTTAATATAATACGATTGTTTTGTTATTCCAAGCTCTTCTTTTGAAGGAAATTTAAAATAAACATTATGTATATTATGCAAATATTTTTCTGAGGGATATGTTTTCAATACATCTTTATTCAAATGTTTTAACCATTCATTTTTGTAAGGCGTAAAAACACTATAACATTGTTGATTTCTATTTAATATTTCATTTTTATGGAAAATTACAAAATCCTTATATAATTTTAATTGAATATTTTTTGATGTTAAAAATTCCTTAATTTCATTGTCTCTTTTGCGTGAATATGGTTCGTACTCTTCATTTGCAAAAACTATTTGCACATTGTAAGTATTAAGTAATTTTTGAAAAACTTCGATTGGTTTGCCTTTTAGAACTAATAAACTACCTTTTAGTTCATTATGTAGTTTTTCTAAAGTGTCATGCAGAAAACTAAAACGTTTATCATTTGCTTTAAATTGTTCAAAAAAATTAGTGTCAAATATAAAAATCGGAATTACTTTATGGTTATTTTGTAATGAATTAAATAATCCGCAATTATCACCTATTCGCAAATCACGACGAAACCAAAAAATATTAACTTTCATTATATTTATTCAACGACAATAACAGTTGTTTTAAAAACAATGTTATCATTATCTAAGAATTGAATATAATAATTTCCTTTTGATAAGGTAGGGAACTTATACGATTTGTCTATAATACCTGTAATTGCAACAAGTTTTCCTTCGGTATTGTATATTTTTGCTTTTGTAGCGTAAAAATTAATATAACATATTTCTCCTGATTTAATAGGATTAGGAAATGAAAGTGTATTGCTTTGTAATTGGTTTTCTTGAACGATATTAAGATCTTCGTAATTTAAGTATTCTACATAAGTGCAAGTTAAATTATGTGGATTGTATGATGCTGTTAATAAATTATTACGTTTATTCGAAGACCAGACATGTACATTCAAAAGTGTATCGGATTGAGCCATAAATTTAGTAATAGTAAAAGTACCGTATTTTACTTCAATTGTATCGTAATATCTTAAATATTCTTTAACAGCAAGACAATTGTTGAATGTTCCATATGGTGTAATAAGCGAACCGTACCCAGTTGAAACTAAATATTTATAAATATATCGCTTATATATTGTGTCGTAATCAAGAGGTATGCTATTGAAAGCAATTTCCCATGTTGTAGATTGAAAAATTGAATCATTGTATGTAAATGGTGTTCTCATTAAAATTTCTTTGGGTTGTAATAGTACATTTGTATAACCATAACCAAAATCACTTCTATATCCAACGACATTAAAACCATTAATATTACTAACAAACATCATATAACCAAAATTATTTGTGTATGGTGCTCCGCCGCCTAAGCCGCCATATAGAAAACCAGGTCCGTAAGTGTACAAATTTGATTCAGGAAAACTTGATGCGAAAGAAAGTTGCGATGATATTCCATAAGAAGCAAATTTTACAGTGTCATTTTGTAAATTTGAAAAATTCCATATTGCGTTGGTTTGTTGATAATTAAATGAAATGTTGGGATTAATATCAACAATATAAGCAAAAGTATCACCTGGTTGTGGTAATGATTGATAATTTATGGTAGGTAATTGTGCATTTAACGAATAAAATACAATAATTAGTGAAATACTTATTATTGCTTTCATATTTTTATTTTTTTTCAAATTTATATTAAAATTTTCAATTTATACATTAATGAATGAAAACTATTTTATTAATACGATAAATTGAAATAATTAAACTATAATATATAAGAAGATTCGGATTTCAACAACATATACAGGAAAGAATTTTAAAAAAATGAATAATAATTTTATAATTATGAAAATAATTATTATGTATATGTTATTTAAAATAGACCATATTATAGAAGCTTCGGAATCATCAGTAATCTTAATAGTTCCAGTAATTTTATAAGGAAGAATAATTTGCAAACTACTAGCAGAATTTGTACCAGATATTATGACTTATGAGCTAAAAGTGTAGAAAATAAACAATCTTGACCATTATTATTGCGGTAAAAACTTTTGTATAAGTTGAGCTAGAATTATTATCTTCCTTTTTGCAAGTATTATGCATTAAAGAGAAATATATAACTAATAAAAAAACTCTGATTTGAATTTCATAAGACAATAAAATTTTTTAGCTAAATAAACAAAATATGTATTAAATTAATAATATTATATTCCTTTATGAAAAAATATTTTTTCATACATCATTTGTTAATTTTTACACAACAAGCGATGAATGCTGGTACTAAACAATTAGAACTTTCAAAAATATTCAAATTTTCGTCAACATAAACGGCTTGTTCAACAACAAAAACTTTTCCGAAGTTGCTTAAAATATCTATTATTTCCTTTTTAGAAAATAAGCTTGATTTTTGAATAATAGAATTATCTGCTTTATTCTGAAAAAGGTAAGATTGTGCATTTAAGCATCCGACTATGAGTTTAGAATTTATTTTTGCTACACGATACATTTCATTTAAAACCTGGATGGGATTGTCAGTAAATTCAAGAACTGTAATAGCAGCAACTAATTCGAAAAAATTAGATTCGAAATCTAAATTACTTGCATTTGCTACCATAAAGTTTGCACAAGAAATATTTTTCGTTTTAGCGATTTCTATCATTGGTTTTGATATGTCAATGGCTGTAACATTAAAATTTAATGAACAAAAAAATTCTGTCCAATGACCAGTTCCACATCCAATTTCAAGTATTTTAGTTGGTTTTATATTTGAAAGCAATTTAGATATGGCAATTTTTTCTAAAAAATCAACTTTTTTACCAAAGTTTGTTTTGTAAAAATCATCGTATTTTAGAGCTATATCTTTATTTTCGAATGGATTCATAAATAAAAAGGCTGCCGAAAAAGACAGCCCTAAACTACTGAAAATATAAACAAATTTATTACTCTTTAATAAATTTCTGACTAAAGGTGTTTTTGTTATTAGTATATTGTAAAATATAAACTCCTTTAGATAGATGTTCAACTAAAACATGTTGCTTTGTATTGTTTACAGTGATATCTAAAATTGTTTTACCAGCAAGATCAGTTATTTTTAAGTAACCTTTACCATCAGAAATTAATGTTATGAAATTATTAGCAGGGTTTGGATAAATGCTTATACTGTTACCATTTAATTCTTCTAATCCCATAACAGTAGCCATTTTAACTCTTGCAACTTGAGTAATTTCTTTTGTAGCTTCGTGTTGAACGAAAGCAACAAATTCGCAATTATTTTTTACAAAACCACTTGTTGAAATTTCAAATTGTACATTTTGACTCATGCTTTGCGAAAAATCTAGTTGTGTTCCTGCTGCATCTGGATACATTTTGCGTAAAATATAATCTAATTCTGTTTGATTTTGCCAATTTTGAGGAATATTAGATTCTGTTAGCGAAGTATGTAAAGTTAAGCCAGATGTTAAATAAGGATATGTTTCTTCAACAGTAATTGTAGCAATATATGTATCCATTCCTGAACCAATAATATCTATGTTAATATTTTGTAATCCGGGAATGTCTTTTCTATTATTATACATATTTAAATAGTATTGATATAAACTTTGTGTAGCACTTCCACCTTCCATAATAAATATACCATCAGCAATAGCAGTGGGGAAGGCCTCTATTGCATAATAACCAATTCTTTGTTCTGAATCTATAATTTGATAGTT
>JBBIKO010000177.1:0-258 GCA_037445415.1 Bacteroidota bacterium | reverse complement strand
ACCGTAATGATATTTAATAGAAACAGCATCTTTCTGATTAACATCAATTAGATCTCTGATACCCATTGCTGCACCTGGGCAAAATTGGCACCATGTTCCTGTACCAACTTCAAACAAAACAAGATTTCTTTCAACACCACCAGAGATTGTAACAGTTTCACTATTTGATGGATGAGAATATCCGTCTATACCATACCCAGCTCTAACCATATATGTATAAGAATTTGGCCAGGGTCCTACATCTGTATAACTTGTGCT
>JBBIKO010000176.1:0-4887 GCA_037445415.1 Bacteroidota bacterium | reverse complement strand
ATAAGCAAATTGAACCGAAATTTTTGTATTGTTTGAAAAATAAATTTGTGGAAAAAATTCTTTTATAAATTCTGATTTATCTTTTATGTTTAAATTCATTTTTAAATTAAATAATGGACTAAAAACGTACTTTTGTGGTTTCTCTGATATTTTTATAGAAGGCAAGTATTCATCAAGTAAACTTTGTATATTACATGCCAAATCTTCAAATTGAAAATGTCCTTCAATTGAAAAATCGAGTAAATTACTATTTATTCTTATTTTTTTGTTACCATTTTTGTTAGTTGCAGAAAGGTTGATATTTGGGAAGGTATAATATTTCCCTTTTTTTTCGTACTTTAGCTGATAAATATCTAAATTACCGTTCAATTTATCTAATTGACTTCCAGTAATCTTCGAATCGAGCAAAAACGATACTACAATATTTGAATCGGGATGAATAAAATTAATTTTATTTAATCGTGCATTTTGAACATCTGCCATAAAATTAAATACAGATATTTCAGATGAATAATCAATTTTTCCTAAAAAGTCTAATTTTATATTCGGATCGTTTAATAGTAAATTGCCATCAAAAAGCTTTTCTGTGAAATTTCCTTCTATATTAATATTTTTGTAAGTATACCTGTTAAAATCAATAAATTCAACATTTGCTTTTGTTGTCCCTTTTATTTTATTTTTATACAACTCCATAGCCACATTAGCCGAAAGTGAAGTTTTATTAAATAACTGATCTATGTTTAACATCTTTCCAATAGCAAAATTATTAAGTAAGAGCGAGCCATTTATAAATGTCTTATCTGATAGAGTATCGTATTTAACACTAACGTCCGAATTTATATTTCCAAGATTTGTTTTTAATTTTCCATAAATTACAAAATCATTAGCAAAACCAAGCAATTCTCCATTAAAAATAATATTACCTAAACTCATTGCTTCTCTTGGTAAATTTAATTTTTCGGCAATTGAATCTTCTGATATTTTAATTTCATTTATATCTTGTAAATTAGTTTTTAAAATATCTAATTTTAACGAAAGGTAAGGGTTTTCGCTAACAATTAACCCTTCTATATCGTAATTGCCTTGAATATATGTTTTTTGCTTAAATAAAATTCTAAAATCTTTCAACCTAAGAGATGATAAAACTCCCTTTACTTTTCCTTTTATAACAACATATTGATTAAAAGTTTTGAACTTTTCTGAAAAATAAGCCAAATCGTTTGAGTGAACTTTAGATCCATTAAATTGTACATCAAATTTAACTTTTTCAACAAATTGATTAAAATCTTCGGGCTGCTGTGTTTTTGTATTAAAATAGGGTGCATATAATAAGCTATTTTCTGTTTTTAATGCAAAGTTATTCAAATAAATACCTTTTTGTATATAATAACCATTGAAAGCCAAACTTTTAAGTGTAAAACCAGATTTTTCTTTAAAAGATAAGCTCTTAATATTAAATGAAATACTATCATTTAAAATGTGTAATTTATTAATATTCAAATTTATTTTCTTTAATAAAAGATCTCCAAAATTCACTTCGTTATTGGTAGTAACAATATCTCGAAAATCGCAATAACTAAATTGCCCATTGTATATTCTTATTTTATTTACATTAAATGTATAAGAAACCGAATTGGACACAGAATTTGTATCTCTAAAATAATCGAATAAAAATTGAGCATTCAATGTACCCTGAGGTGATTGTTTTAAGTTAATTACGGGTTGGTATAAATTGACTTCATTTAAATTTATTTCGTTTTTATTATAATTAATGTCGTCAATATTCAAAATTAAGTGTTTTACAAACAATAAAGTATCTTTGTTTCTATCTTCTATATAAAGTTTGTGTAATATAATTGATTTAAAAAAGGTTAAATCAACTCCCTCAATTGATATTTTAGCATTAAGTTTTTCAGACAGCTTTGCAGCTATAACAGAAGATAAAAATGTTTGAACAGGCGGACTTTTAAAAAGAATGAATAATAAAAGCAATATCTTTAACAATATTGCCAGCGGATAAATAAATATGTGTCTTTTTTTGCTAATTTTGCGAAATTTTTACAAAATTATAAATTTTGAACATAAATGTTACAATTTTAGGAATAGAAACATCTTGCGATGATACCTCTATTGCAATTTCAGAAAACAACATTTTACTTAGCAATGTTATCGCAAATCAAGACATTCACAAAAAATACGGTGGCGTAGTTCCAGAATTAGCATCTCGCTCTCATCAAACAAACATCATTCCTGTACTCAAAGAAGCTTTATATCTTGCAAAAAAAGACATAAAAGAAATAGATGCTATTGCGTTTACTCTTGGACCTGGTTTGTTAGGTTCGCTTTTAGTTGGCACTTCATTTGCCAAAGGTTTATCTATAGCTTTAAATAAACCACTAATAGAAATAAACCATATTCAAGGACACGTTTTATCACACTATGTAGTAGAACCAGCAAAAGAAAAAGAATTGCCGCCTTTTCCACATTTATGCCTATTAATTTCAGGAGGACACACTCAATTAATAACTGTTAATAGTCCATACGAGATGTACATAATTGGAACAACCATAGACGATGCAGCAGGCGAAGCTTTCGATAAAGGAGCAAAAATGTTAAAATTCGATTATCCTGGAGGTCCCATAATTGATAATATTGCCAGAAACGGTAATGCATATAAATTCAACTTTCCAAAACCCAATGTTAAAGGATTAGATTTTAGTTTTAGTGGCATAAAAACTTCGTTACTGTACTTTATTAGAGATAATTTAAAAAATAATGCAAATTTTATTGAAGAAAATTTGTATGATATTTGTGCTTCATATCAAAGAGTTATTGCAGAAATTTTAGTTGAAAAAGCTGTGTTGGCTGTAAAACAAACAGGAATAAATACTATTACTTTGAGTGGAGGAGTTTCGGCTAATTCAGAAATTAGAAAACAATTTTTATTTCTTAAAGAAAAAAATATTAATGTCTTTTTGCCGGAAATTAAATTTACTACCGATAATGCTGCTATGATTGCAGTAGCAGGTTTTTACAAATATTTAAAATCAGCATTTTGCAATTTAAATGTTTCACCTTATGCTAAATTTAATTTATTGTAGAATTTTTTTACTTGCTTTCGGTTTCCGCTGATAAATACTTGTACATTTCTTTATACATTTCAAATTGCGAACGGTATGCTGGTTTGTCATTTCTTCGTAATTCATTTAAATTATCAGCATTTATTACACGAGCTCTAATATTTTCGTTCCACGAACATTCGAAAATATTTTTTAAAACATTTTTAATAACTTCATCGAAAACAGGACAAAGCAATTCAACTCTGTTATCTAAATTACGCGTCATCAAATCTGCTGAACCTATATAATATAAGGGATTGTTATTATTGCAAAAAATAAAAATTCTGCTGTGTTCTAAAAAATAATCAACAATACCAATTATTTCAATATTTTTTAAAGTTTTGGGCAACATAGAGCACATAGCTCTTACATTTAAACGAATCTTTACTCCTGCTTGTGCTGCATCATACAACAATTTAATTATCCTTTCGTCAGATAAATTGTTAATTTTGAAGTCAATGTAGGCAGGTTTATTATTCTTTGCATTTTTTATTTCCTGTTCAATAAGTCTTTCTATCTTTTGTCGGCTATTTATGGGCGAAACTATTAAATGTTTGAATTTCCGTGGCATATATGTGTTTCTCATGAACTGAAACAAAGAAACAGATTCCTTAGTAATTTTGTTGTCGCTAGTAATTAGCAGAACATCTGTATAAATTTTTGCTGTCTTTCCATTAAAATTTCCCGAACCTACACAAGCAATATATTTTGTTGTTTTTTTAATTTGTAACTCTATTAAACAAATTTTAGCATGAATTTTTAATCCAGGAATACCTAAGTGTACTTTAACACCTTCATCTCGTAGTTTGCTTGCATAGTGTACGTTATTTTGTTCATCAAATCGAGCTTGTAATTCTAAATAAGCTATTACATTTTTTCCATTCCTTGCGGCGTTAATCAGTGCATTTACAACATTCGAAGGATTAGCTAAACGATACAAAGTAATATAGATAGATTTGACATGAGGATGAATAGCTGCTTCTCTTAGCAAATCAATAAAATGATTAAAAGAATGATAAGGAAAATGCAATAAAATATCGTTCTCAAATACTCGTTGTATTATAGATTTTTTTATTGGTAAAAGCGGATGAATAATTAGTGAAGGAGGAGTTGTTTTATCAATAACAGGCAATTCTGGAAATTGTAATAAATCTTTAAAATTATGATAACGGTCTCCTGCTATGATAGTGTCGCTTTTTTCGATATTCAATTTTTTTAACAATACTTTTAACATTTGTGGTGGCATTTCGCTATCATAAATAAAACGTACTGGCTCGGCTGTTTTTCTTTTTTTTAGCCCTTTCATTATTTTCTCTAAATAATTTTCGTGAATATCGTCGGTAATATCAAGTTCTGCATCGCGTGTCAACTTAAAGGTATATGCTTCTATTTTATCGGGGTTGAACTGATAAAAAATATTTTTTAAACCAATACGCACTACATCATCAAGAAAAATCAAATTATAAGAATTTTTATTTTCTGCTGGAATCTGAATAAAACGTGGTAGAATTTCGGTAGGCAAATTTAAAATTGCATAAAATTCTTTTTTTATTATTTCTTTTGGTATAATGTGAACTGCAAGGTAAACATTATTATCTTCTAAAGAAGGTATTTCATTTATTTGGTTAATAATTATAGGAACAATAAGGGGGCGTATATTTTGAACAAAATAATCTTCTATAAATTTTTTCTGATTTTTGTTTATTTGATTCTCGTTTAATATAAATACATTTTTTTTCTTAAGCTCTAATAATATTTTTTTGTATGT
>JBBIKO010000175.1:0-4908 GCA_037445415.1 Bacteroidota bacterium | reverse complement strand
AACAACAGCATCATTCTTTTTCGATTTTGTTAATTCTTTATCAGAATCTTCAGTTTCTTGACAAAATGCATTAAATATAATAATTGCAAAAAAAAATAAAAAGATATACTTCATAACTATATTTTTCATATTTAGCTGTTAAAGTTAATTCAATTATTTTCGTTATGCAACCCTTTATCGAAAAAAACGTCTTATATTATTACATTACAATTTATTAATAGTTAATTTTGATAAAACTTTCTTTTTATGAAAAGCCTTACAACAACAGTTTTATTTTTTTTGGTAGGAATAATTTCGTTGTTTTCTCAAACGATTAAAAAAGAGTATCGTAAAGCCCAAAAATATTTAAATAATAAAGGTGAGGTTTATTTTAGCTTTGAAGTGGCAGATAAATATAAAATAAATGAATTAGGTCGCATAATTTCAATAGATAACGTAAAACAAGATAAAGTATTAGCGTATGCAAATAAAAAAGAATTTGAACTTTTTTTAGAAAAATCAATTCCTTTTAAAGTACTACCGCATCCTGGCGATGCTTCAGCAAAAATGTTTGATGGGAAAGGAATTTGGGATTTCGATACTTATCCAACTTATAGTCAATACGAAACAATGATGCAAACATTTGCAAGTATTTACCCCAATATCTGTAAGTTAGATACAATTGGTATTTTGCCAAGTGGAAGAAAACTTCTAGCAATTAAAATATCTGATAATGTTCATCAAAATGAGGCTGAACCTAAGTTTTTATTCTCTGGCACAATGCATGGTGATGAAACAACTGGTTATGTTTTATTATTAAGGCTAATAAATTATCTTGCCACAAACTATGGAGCAAATCCCCGTTTAACTAATATTGTAAATAACATTGAATTGTTTATATGTCCTTTAGCTAACCCTGACGGAACATATGCTGGTGGTAATAATACAGTATCGGGTGCTACACGAAATAATGCCAATAATGTTGATCTAAATCGTAATTATCCAGATCCAAGGGCAGGTCAAAACCCCGATGGTAATGCATGGCAACCAGAAACAGTTGCTTTTATGAATTATGCAAATACTCATAACTTTGTTATGGGAGCAAATACACATGGTGGCGCCGAAGTTGTGAATTATCCGTGGGATACATGGACAACAAGCCAAAATCCTATAGCTGATAATAATTGGTGGGTTTTCGTTTCTCGCGAATTTGCTGATACAGCCCAATATTATGGACCAAGTGGTTTTTTTAACGATTTAAATAATGGTATTACACAAGGAGGCGATTGGTATGTGATTACAGGAGGTAGGCAAGATTATATGAACTACTATAAACAATGTCGCGAAGTAACCTTAGAAATATCTACAACTAAATTAATTCCTGCTAATCAGTTACAAAATTATTGGAATTATTTATATCGTTCGTTTTTAAACTACATAGAGCAAGTAATGTACGGAATTAAAGGGATAATAAAAGATGCATGTACCAATCAGCCTATAAAAGCAAAGATTTGGATTGTAAACCATGATCAGACAAATGATAGTTCACATGTATATAGTAGCTTGCCGCATGGAAATTATTACAGACCTATATATGCTGGAACATATTCAATGACAATTTCTGCTTCGGGCTATCAATCAGAAACTATAAATAACATAGTAGTTGCCAACCATCAATCTGTTACTTATAATGTATCGTTAACGCCTTTACCACCTGTTGCCGATTTTTTTGCTTCAATTACAAATACTTGCGATGGAAAAGTTCAATTTATTAATCAATCACAATATCCAGCAGGCTCAACATTTTTATGGGATTTTGGTAATGGACAAACTTCTACACAAGCAAATCCAGAACACATTTATACACAAAGTGGAATTTACACGGTTTCCTTAACAGTAATTAACTCATGTACCGGGAATAATATCAAAGTAAAAAATCAATACATTACAGTTAATTTACCTCCTGCTCCTACTGTTAATGATATTCATACATGCGATGAAAATATTACAATAACTGCCAATAGTAGTGGAACAACTAATTGGTACGATTCTCAACAAAGTAATACACCTATTGCTACTGGGAACACTCTTCAAACTACTATTACTACTTCTACTACTTTTTATGTTGAAAATCATGTTCAACAAGCAAGTATTTATGGTGGTGATACAAGAAATAATATAAATGGTGGTTTTTTAAATTCTACAAATAAGCATTATTTAATTTTTAATTGTAATATACCCTGTAAATTAGTTTCAGTAGAAGTAAATGCTGGATCTTCTGCTAACAGAACCATTGAATTACAAAATTCACAAGGGCAGGTATTGCAGTCTGTTACTTTGTTTATTCCATCTGGAATAAGCAGAATTTCACTAAATTTCGATATTCCAGTAGGCAATGGATATCGTTTGGTAGGACCAATTATGGCCAATTTATACCGTAACAATGCAGCATCTACCTACCCATATAATATTGGAAATTATATTTCTATTGTAGGTAATTCTGCTGGCTATCTTGATTATTATTATTACTTTTATAATTGGGAAGTAAAAGGACCCGATTGTGTTAGCACAAGAATTCCAGTTAATGCTTATTTATATTCGCCACCTGTTGTTAATGCTGGTAATGATCAATTTATTGCATATGGAAGTAGTACAAGCTTTAATGCACAAGTGACTGATGGTTCGGGGAACTATTCTGTATATTGGGAACCTAGTAATTTGCTTAATAATCCGAATATTTTAAATCCTACAACCACAGTATTAACAAATTCTCAACTATTCATCGTTACTGTAACAGATAATTTATCAAATTGTTCGCATGTAGATAGTGTTTTTGTTTTAGTATCAACTAATGATTTAGATGTTTCAATTGAAGCAAACAATAATAATGTTTGTCCAGGTACAACTGTTAATTTAGCAACTCAAGTTTTCGGTAGTAGTGGAAATTATTCATACACTTGGTCATCTAATCCTTATCATTTTTCAAGTAATCTTCCAAATCCAACTGTTATTCCAAATGAAACAACTACTTATTATTTGACAGTTAGCGATGGAAATTATTCTGTTGTCGATTCAATAACAATAGAAGTTATATCATTGCCTGTAGCCAATTTTTCATATTCAATAAACGGACTTAGTGTACAATTAAACAATGAATCACAAAATTCAAATAGTTTTATGTGGTTTTTTGGCGATGGAAATACTTCCAACGACACAAATCCTTTATATACTTACGAAACTAATGGATATTATAATATATTGTTAATTGCATACAACGAATGTGGTTCAGATTCATTAGTTCAAAACATACATATAGAAGCAATAAATGTAGATGTTAATTTTAATGATGAAATATTGATATATCCTAATCCTATAAACAGTAATATTTTTATAAATTCTCCACATATTCCATTTGAGCTTTTTATTTATAGTATTGATGGCAAACTTGTTAATCATGTGGAATTAAAAAATAATTATGAGATAATTAATGTTGTAGATTTGGAAAAAGGTATGTATTTATTGAAAGTAGTATCATTTAATTTGAACAAGAAATATATTTTGATTAAACAATAAATTTACAACAAATATAATTTTTTTTTATTCTTAGCTAAATTATTTAAGTAATTAACATTTTTTTGAAACAATAACAAGCTATTCACGTATTAACGAAAAGATACCAAACAACAAAAACTATGAGACAATTGAAAATAACGAAGCAAGTAACGAACAGAGATAATGTTTCTTTAGATGTTTACTTACATGAAATTGGTAAATTAGAATTATTGAGTGTAGAAGAAGAAGTAGAGTTAGCGCGTAGAATTAAAGAAGGTGATAGAGAAGCATTAGAAAAACTTGTAAAAGCCAACTTGCGTTTTGTAGTATCAGTTGCCAAACAATATCAGAATCAGGGATTAAGTTTGCCAGATTTAATAAACGAAGGAAATTTAGGATTATTAAGAGCAGCTATTCGTTTCGACGAAACGCGTGGATTCAAATTTATTTCTTATGCAGTATGGTGGATACGTCAATCTATATTACAGGCATTGGCAGAACAATCGCGAATAGTTAGACTTCCTTTAAATAAGGTAGGTTTGCAGAATAAGGTATTAAAGGCTTTTTTAAAATTAGAACAAGAGCTTGAAAGAGAACCAAGCGCCGAAGAAGTTGCTCAATATTTAGACATGTCGGTTGAAGATATTAAAGCATATATAAAAACTTCTAATAGGCATGTTTCTATGGATGCTCCTATAAATTCAGACGAAGAAACAACTCTATTAGATGTATTAGCAATTGAAAATAATGAAATACCCGATAATTTTTTGATTACTTCTTCGTTAAGAACAGAAATTAACAGAATACTTGGTACTCTTTCTGTTCGCGAAGCTCAAATTATAAAAATGTATTATGGTCTTGACGGTTATCACCAACATTCTTTAGATGAGATAGGTGAAAAATTTGAACTAACTCGTGAACGTGTCAGACAGATTAAAGAAAAAGCTCTTAGGCGTTTAAAACATACATCTAAGAGCCGTTTATTAAAAAGTTATTTAGGTTAATTGTTCTTAAAGTTTAATCCTAATTCAAATGCTTGAATATTTTTGTTAACAACATCAGCGCCTTTATTTTTAAACATTTGGCGTATAGCATTTAACATTTCATCTTTATTAAACCCAAGATACGGTGACGATGCTCCGAAAATAATCATATTCATAACCTTTTCGTCGCCTATCTTTTTAGCAAGATCGTCTGCCGGTATAAGAACATGATTTTTAATTTTTTTAACTTCTTCGTAAACTTTTTCTAAATCTGGGTAATTGAGTATATTGACATAAGGTGCTTTGTTTACTATAAGCCAACCATTTGAATTTAGATATGGCAAATAGCGAATAGATTCCATAGGTTCGAGTGAAATAATTAAATCGGCTTGCC
>JBBIKO010000174.1:0-4909 GCA_037445415.1 Bacteroidota bacterium | reverse complement strand
ATGTTCTTATACATTAAACTATTATTTTTCCCACATCCGTTGACTTACGATTATTATCCATATCATATTCCTATTATAGAATGGAAACAAATTGAAGCTTGGGGTTCACTATTGTTGATAATATTCTTAGCTTTTATCACATTAAAACAATTGAAAACTAAAAGCCTTGTTTCTTTTAGTTTATTATTTTATGCTATATCGTTAGCCCCTGTTTCTAATATTTTGTTTCCTGTTGGTGTTTTTATGAACGAACGTTTTGTTTTTGTTGCTTCTATTGGGTTTTCTATAATAAGTGCTTATTTTATTAAGGAATATTTATATAAATGGTTAAAATCTGAAACAATAGTAATTAGTATTTTTACAATAGTAATGCTATTATATGCTGTTAAAACTATTAGTAGAAATACCGATTGGAAAAACGATTTTACGCTTTTCACAACAGACGTTAAAGTATCGGTAAACGGTGCAAAAAGCAACTGCTCGGCTGGTGGAAAATTAATCGAAGAAGCAACAAAACCGGGTAATGAACATTTGCGCAACGAATATTTAAAATTAGCCATTAAATATTTAAATCATTCGCTTATAATTCATCCAACATACAGCGATGCATTATTATTACTAGGAAATGCTTATTATGAATATAACAAAAATTTCGATTCGACAATATGGGCATACCGCAAGTTGCTCTTACAAAACCCTGAACATAACCTTGTTTACTCAAACACATCGCTAATTTTTTCAAATTACGATAATGTTGATTATAAAATTAAAGTTTGGGAAGAATATTTTAAAATAAATCCCAATCGTTTCGAAACTAACTACGAATTAGGTCATTTATATGGTCGCTACAAAAACGATTTACAGCGTTCTAAATATTTTCTATTACGAACAAATAAAATAAAACCAGATGACGTTTCTTTAAATAAAGACTTGGGAGTTGTTTATGGGTTAATATCGCAATTCGATTCATCGCTAATTTTCTTAAAAAAAGCAATCCAATTAGACCCAAAAGATGCACAAACATACGTTAATATCGGTGTAACTTATCTTAACTTAAAACAAGAAAATGAAGCACTTCACTATTTCGAAAATGCAAAAAAAATAGATCCTAATATATCTATTCCTGTAATTATTAAGAAATAAACTACCTTTACAAAAAATTTTTTATGCAACTTAATGAATTAACATCAATATCTCCAATAGATGGGCGTTACCGTAATCAAGTAGCTATTCTTTCAGAATATTTTAGCGAATTTGCCCTGATAAAGTATCGCATATACGTCGAAATACAATATTTTATTGCTCTTTGCAAAATTCCTTTACCTCAATTGGCCGATTTCGATAGCAATAATTTCAAAACTCTTTTATCTTGGTACGAAGAATTTTCTTTAGAAGATGCTTTTCGTATAAAAGAAATTGAAAAAACTACTAATCACGACATTAAAGCTATAGAATATTTTTTAAAAGAAAAATTTGACAAACAAGGCTGGTTAAAACACAAAGAATTTATACATTTTGGCTTAACATCTCAAGACATAAACAATACAGCTATTCCATTAACTTTAAAAAATTTCATTAACAAACATTTCCTCCCACTAATAGACAAATTATTAGACAAGCTTATCAATTCAGCCAACGAATGGAAAGATATAGTAATGTTGGCTCATACTCACGGACAACCTGCCTCCCCTACTCGACTTGGTAAAGAAATAATGGTTTTCATAGAACGACTACACAAACAATTAGGCTTATTATACATTATACCTTATGCTGCAAAGTTTGGTGGTGCTACTGGCAATTTCAATGCACATGTTGCAGCTTATCCACAAATAAAATGGGACGAATTTGCTAATGCATTCGTAAACGGAGTATTAGGATTAGAACGCTCGCAAACTACCACACAAATAGAACATTATGATTACCTTGCTTCATTATTCGATAATCTTAAACGAATAAATACTATACTCATTGACTTTTCTCGCGATATGTGGACATATATTTCTATGGATTATTTCAAACAAAAGATAATTAAAAACGAAGTTGGCTCCTCGACTATGCCTCACAAAGTTAACCCTATTTATTTTGAAAATGCCGAAGGTAATTTAATGATAGCAAATGCTTTGTACGAATTTTTAAGTGCAAAATTACCTATTTCAAGGCTTCAACGCGATTTAACTGATTCTACTGTACTGCGAAATATTGGAGTTCCACTATCACATTCATTTATTGCATATAATAGTTTAATAAAAGGAATGGATAAGTTAGTTGTAAACACTGATAAAATAAACGAAGATTTAGAAAATAATTGGATAGTTGTTGCTGAAGCTATTCAAACTATTTTAAAACGCGAAGGCATTCTAAATGCTTACGAATTGCTTAAAGACCTTACTAGAAAAAATCAAATATTAAAAAAAGAAGATATTTATAAGTTTATAGATGTTTTGCCAGTAAAGCAAAGTGTAAAAGAAGAATTAAAAAATATTAGTCCATTTAATTATTCAGGAATATAAGATGAAACGTTTCTTTGTTTTATTATCATACGTAAAACCTTACTGGTTTAATGCCTTATTAAACGGTATCTTCAATATTTTAGGCTCAATATTTAGCTTGTTCAGCTTAGCAATGGTTATACCATTTCTTGGAATATTATTTGGCACACAAGAACCAGTTAGAGAAAGTTTACCTCTGGAGTTTTCAGTAAATAGCATTCAACACAATTTTAATTATTTTCTTACGTTACAAATAGACAAAAATGGACCTGCTTCGGCATTATTATTAGTTAGTATTATAGTTATATTAACTTCATTTTTAAAAAACTCGTCTATTTTTGTTGCAAATTATTTTATGGCTCCAATTCGAAATGGCGTTATACAAGATATTCGCAACAAACTATACAATAAAATTTTGCAACTACCACTATCATTTTTTTCAAACGAAAAGAAAGGCGATATTATAACACGTATGTCAAACGATGTTCAAGAAGTAGAATGGAGTATAATGAGTTCTATTGAAATGATTTTCAGAGACCCTATTACAATCTTAATTTATGTAATTACTTTACTTTTTATGAGTTATGAACTAACTATATTTGCTTTAATACTTTTACCTATAAGCGGACTAGTTATTGGAAAAGTTGGTAAAAACCTTAGAAAGCAATCTAATCAAGGACAACGTCGCATTGGAAATATTATTAGCGTAGTAGAGGAAACTTTATCAGGCATTCGTATTATTAAAGGATTCAATTCTGAAAACAAAATTTATCAACGCTTTAAAAGTATGAATCACTTTTATACACGTTTGATGATTAAACTCTTTCGTCGCCGTTACCTAGCTTCACCACTCAGCGAATTTTTAGGAACAATTGTTTTAGTTTCGCTAATGTACTTTGGTGGTACCCTTGTTTTAAATAAACAAACAGACCTAACTTCGCAACAATTTATTGCTTATTTGGTTATTTTTTCACAAATAATAAATCCTGCAAAAGCATTTTCGCAAGCATACTACAACATTCAAAAAGGAATTGCTTCGCTCGACAGAATTCATCAGATTTTTGATGCCGATATTAAAATATACGAAGCTCCTGATGCGATTGAAATAAAAGAATTTAAAGATAAAATTGAATTTAAGAATGTGTCGTTTAAATACGAAGATGAATACGTGCTCAAAAACATCTCTTTCACAATTAAGAAAGGCGAAATGGTTGCATTGGTTGGACCTTCTGGTGCAGGGAAATCAACAATTGCCGATCTTATACCTCGATTTTTTGATGTTACAGAAGGCGATATCTTAATTGACGACATTTCTATAAAAAAACTGAAAATAAAAGATCTAAGAAATTTAATGGGCATAGTAACACAACAGCCCATATTATTTAACGATACAATTTTTAGAAACATAGCTTTTGGAGAAAATAATACAAGTGAAGAACAAGTACTAGAAGCGGCAAAAGTTGCAAATGCCTACGAGTTTATTATGGAATATCCAAACCATTTATTCACAAATATAGGCGACAGTGGTGATAAGCTCTCTGGTGGACAAAAGCAACGAATAAGTATTGCAAGAGCCGTACTAAAAAATCCACCTATTTTAATCCTCGATGAAGCTACTTCTTCGCTAGATACAGAATCGGAAAGACTTGTTCAAGACGCCCTTAACAAACTTATGCAAAATCGTACTTCTATTGTTATTGCTCACAGATTGTCAACTATAATAAATGCTAATCAAATACTTGTTATCAACAAAGGACAAATTGTAGAACAAGGTACTCACGAAGAGTTATTAGAAAAAAATGGTTTATACAAAAAACTTCACGACATACAAAATCAACACTTATTACTATAAACTATAATTCATAAAAAAAATTAGTATTTTTGAATTTCTTAAATGTTCAAAAAAATATTTCATATAATAATATTTGTATTTTTTTGTCAGCTATCGCTGGCACAAGGAGATATATATGTAGATGTTTTATTACCCAAAAATATAGAAGCAGGCAAAACTTATCCAATAGATATTATTATACATAAAGAAAATATTAGCGGATTTGCCAAACTTGAATTATATATGCCTATTGGAGTTGATCTAAATCCAAATGAAAATTCAGGTGCAACACTTATCAAACAAGGACAGCTTATTAAATATATTTGGATAGAATTACCACCAGCAAAAGATATTAAAATTACTGCACTAATAAACATAGATTACAGGATAGTTGGTTATAAAGAAATATATGGAAACTTTTTTTTCTTGCAAGAAAAAAATAAATCTAAAATTTCAATTGGTGTAATTCCATTTCAGATAAAAAATGATATGAGTTGGAAAAATAATCCCTCGTTAAAAGAATCGCAAGAATATCCTAAAACTACTGATATAGTCAAAGTTAAGCCACAAAAAATAACTGAACCTAATT
>JBBIKO010000173.1:0-4944 GCA_037445415.1 Bacteroidota bacterium | reverse complement strand
ACACCAAACTTTTCCGTCCTCCATACGGAAAATTAACACCAGTTCAATGGCTAATTCTAATAAAACAATATCGAATAATATGGTGGCACTATTTATCGAAAGATTACTTAAAAGAAAGTAAAGATGAATGCTATTTCGAAAAATTATTAAAAAAAACTAAACATGAAAAAATTATAGTTTTTCACGACACATTAAAAGCCTATGCTTTTTTAGAAAAATTTTTGGAAAAATACATTATATGGCTTAAATCTAACAATTTTCAAGCAAAACTGCTTTAAAATATTATATTTTTGAAATTAACTTTTCTTATAATCTAACTGAGAAATATATAAACCAAAAATAACAACTGTTATTCCAATAAATTTCACTATTGTAAATTCTTCGTTCAACAAAAAATAAGAAAAAACTGCAGTAATAACCGGTATAAGATTTACAAACACGCTGGTTTTATTTACTCCAATATTTTGAACCGAATAAGTATAAAACAAATAAGATAAAGATGAAGGGAAAATACCCAACCACAAAAGTATTAACCATAAATCTAATTCTATATTAAATGAAAAATCCTGATAATCAATGAAAATGAAAAAGGGTATAAACATTGGAATACCTAAAATATTTTGATAAGCAATAATAGACAATGCAGAATATTCTTTAGAGAAAAAACGTATAATTAATGTGTAAACTATAGCTGAAATAACAGCAATAAAAACAAGGACTATTCCGAGAATAGATACAGTAAATTCCATGTTTTTATTTAATAAAGTTAAAACAACTCCTACAATAGAAAAAACAATACCAATTAAATTTTTCCAGTATAATTTTTCTTTAAAAAAAAACCATGCACCTATAGGTACAAATAAAGGTATTGTAGAAATGATTATTGCACCAATTGTAGCAGAAATATATTTCAAACCATATGTTTCACCCATGAAATACAAAAATGGTTCAAAAAAAGCTAAAATTATAAACCATTTCCAGTGATGTGGCTTTATTTTATCGAGCAATTTTAAAGAATTTCCTAAAATAAAAAGAAAAATTACTGAAATAATTAAACGAATTAGAACTAACGAAATAGGATTTAAAAAATTTAACGAATATTTTGTAGCAATAAACGAAAAACCCCAAAAAAACATTGCTAAAAATAAACCAATATATACCTTTATAATATTTGTTGAAAAATTCATGCACTAAAAGTAGATATTTTTACAATACTTATGTATAAAATGAAATAAAATAATTAACTTTGAAGCGAATTAAAAAAAATAAAATAATGAAAAAGTTTAAAAACCTTTTATTTTATGCTGTAGTAGCATCATTTTTAGTTTCATGTAATAATGAATCAGAAAAAATAAATTTAGTTACACAAAGAGATTCATTAAGCTATGCTTTTGGAGTTAACATTGCTTCATCTTTAAAACAAGATCAGCTCGATACATTAATTAACACAGATTTACTTATAAACGGTTTTAACGATGTAATTGCTAACACAAACCCACAAATGACAAGTGAGCAAGCAGTAAAAACAATCCAATCGTATTTCTTGGCAATACAAGAAAAAGAAACGGCAAAATCAAAAGCCGAATCGGAAAAATTTTTAGCTGAAATTGCCAATAAAGAAGGAGTAAAAGTATTACCAAGCGGGCTTCAATATAAAGTAATAAAAGAAGGAAAAGGCGAAAAACCTAAAGCCGAACAAAAAGTTAAAGTATATTATACAGGAAAACTTATCAACGGAACTGTTTTTGATGAAGCAACCAAAGAAGCCGCTGAATTTCAATTAAACAATAGCATTATTCCAGCATGGCTAGAAGGTTTACAATTAATGTCTGTAGGTTCTAAGTACGAATTTTATGTTCCTTTTCAGTTAGGATACGGCGAAAATGGTTATCCTGGAGTAATTCCCCCATATTCTACGCTTATTTTTGAAATTGAATTATTAAGCATTGTAAAATAATTACAATAATTTTACCTTTCTAATGCAAAATTTAATTATCTTTATGTCTATAAATTATATAGAGTATGTAGATAATTAGATAATAATAAACTAATGAGCACTAAACAATTAGCAAAGCTATATTTAATAATTTTTATTGCAATACTGATAATATTTAGTTTTCTAACTTTTATTTTGTTTTTCTTAAACCAAGATATAAGTTTTACAAACCTTATTAGCAAATACTTAAATGCTATAGATTATCGTTTCTTTTTGTTTACTATTGTAGGATTTATTGCTCAAATGATTGATGGTACTTTAGGAATGGGATATGGAATAAGTTCTACAAGCTTTTTATTAAGCTTTGGAATAAGCCCCGCATCAGCAAGCGCAAGTGTACATACGGCTAAAATATTTACAAGCGGTATTTCAGGATTTTCTCACTGGATATTTAAGAATGTTAATAAAAAGCTGTTAATACTTATTATAATTCCAGGTATATTTGGCGCAATTTTAGGATCATTGTTATTAGCATATTTAGATAGCAATCAATTAAAGCCATACATTGCAGCTTATTTATTATTTATGGGATTACGAATTATATATAAAGCATACGCAAAGAATTCAAGAAAAATAAAATTTAATCAATATTCATTATTAGGTTTTATTGGTGGCTTTGTTGATTCATCAGGAGGAGGATGGGGACCTATCGTTACATCTACGCTTATTGGTGTTGGTCGTAATCCTACAATAACAATTGGAACTGTTAACGCTGCCGAATTTATTATAGCACTGGTAACCAGCCTTGTTTTTGCTTTTCTATTGCAATTTAGCTACTGGCAAATAATATTAGGACTAATTATTGGTGGTATAATAGCTGCTCCACTAGCAGCATATTTTTGTCATAAAATAAAAACAAAATTAGCTTTAGTGTTGGTAGGATTAATAATTGTTATGCTAAGTAGCCGAACATTATTTCTGTCGTTATTTTAAATCATTAACATCAATTATTTGCAATCATACATAGTATTATACATTACTACACTGCTACTCAACTATAAGCTTGGTTTTGTTTATGCTTTGCTTCTCTGCGATTTCTATAATGTAAACTCCTTTTCTGAACTGAGATAGCAAAATCGTTAGTTTATCTTGTTTATCAGTAATTTTGTGTTCAAAAATTTTAGTCCCCATAATATTGTAAATGCTCACTATTTGTCCTTTTTCAAATGAGTATTGCACAGTACACTCTTCTTTTGCAGGATTAGGATAAATGATAATTTTATCGTTTACTAATAGTGTTGGCTTATTATAAATCCATTGTTGCCAATTCCAATATCCAAATGTATATTCTCCATCTTGAAGCGTGTCAACAATTAAATAACCAGTATATGGCGTACCTATGCGAGTATAAGGAATAATTCTCCAATTTTCTGCTCTGTTACTTCTATAAAGCAATACGAGCGAGTCAATGCTCCCTGTTATTAGTTCATTATCTAAACCTCCCGACAACGGATTTGTAGAACGAACGTATTGAAATTTGCCTTTTATAATGGTATTAGGTGGAATTATTCCACGAATGTCCCAATAACGTTCTTTTGAAATAACCAACCCTGGAATTGGATTTTTAAAACCATCGGGGGCTACCCAGTTATGCTCAACACGTACAAAGGCAGAATCGGCTAATTTTATTACTTGTAAAATAAGTCTTGTCAAAACCAATATTTCCTGTTGATTTAATAATTTTGAACTCATCTGTTGTAGCATCGTTAACTTCTTCGTACAAATCCATAAAAATTTGCTTTGGTTCTATGGGTATTATAAACGTATCCACCCCAAAACCGTATTGCAAATATATGTCGAAAGTATAAGTATTCCATAAAGAGTCCATAATTGTAACATTTGTTTTGGCAAATGACGATAACGAATTTCTTTGACGCAATTTTTCTTTTGCATATACAATTACTTCCCAAAACTGACCTATTTGCTCTACTTTAAATGAATCTATAGAAA
Organism: Bacteroidota bacterium; assembly: GCA_037445415.1. Lineage (GTDB taxonomy): Bacteria > Bacteroidota > Bacteroidia > Bacteroidales > GWA2-32-17 > Ch61. Next base: position 998 of record JBBIKO010000173.1, on the reverse strand, counting down.
AATGTGGAAAGCCTGGCTTAAACACATAAGTTTCGAAGAAGTTATAAACTTTATTATTGAAGTTTTGGCTTAAATAATTATGCATATCCTCAGATGATACAGCTTGAAATGCTCTTTCGGTGAGATATTGAGTCATCGCTGTATAAAACAAAGAATCGCCTAAAAATTGCTTAAGGTTTAAAACTACAAGTGCTCCTTTGTCGTAAGCTGTTTTTCCATAAGTACTATATTGTGGAATTTGGTTTAACGGAAAAATGCCACCATCTTCTAAATGTGCAAAACGTAAAACGTCGTGTAATGTGGCTCTTTTGTTTTTTAAGTAAGTAGAGCTACCTAAGTAAACCTCGTCATATAAAAATTCACTAAATGTAGCCCATCCCTCATTTATCCACATATCCTCAGCAGTACTGCAAGTAATCAAATTTCCGAACCAGTGATGAAATAACTCGTGCGCAATTAGTTTTTCGTATGCTGTATTTCCATTTATTGCTAATTTTGGATATGCAATATTTGTTGCGTGTTCCATTGCACCACTGCTAAAATCTACCGAAACATAGCCTACTCGTTGCCAACGGTATGGACCAAATTTCGACTCAAATAAGCTTAAAAAACTTTTTAGGTTTACAAAAGAATTTTTTGCTTTTAAAGTATCTTCAGGGTTAACCCATAATTCGATAGGAATATTTCCCAAAATACCTTGAAAAGTGTCTCTTATACAGACATAATTGCCAACAGCAACCGAAGCAAGATATGTTGGAATAGGATGTTTCATTTCCCAACGTGTAACTCGTTTTCCGCTACATGTAGTGCTATAATGAGTTAATTCCCCATTGCATACTGCCCAGTGATTAAGTACAGCATTTGTAATAATGTTGAAAGAATATGTTGCTCTGTCTTCAAAATCGTCGTTACAGGGGAACCATGCTCTTCCGAAACAATGAGGAATGGCTTCTATACCAACACCTAAATTAAAGGCACTATTGTTTGTCCATTTAAAG
>JBBIKO010000172.1:0-4949 GCA_037445415.1 Bacteroidota bacterium | reverse complement strand
TTTATTGAAAATTACGATATGGAATTAGCAATGAAACTTGTTCAAGGAGTAGATATTTGGCTAAATACCCCAACTCGACCTTTAGAAGCGTCTGGAACAAGTGGCGAAAAGGCTATAATGAATGGAGTGGTGAATGTTAGTGTTTTGGATGGCTGGTGGGCAGAAGGTTATGTTAAAGGAGCTGGTTGGGCTTTGAAAGAAGAGCAAACTTATGCAAATCAAAATTATCAAGACGATTTAGATGCTGAAATTTTGTACTATTTATTTGAAACCGAAATAGCACCTATTTATTATCAAGTTGCTGAAAACAAAATTCCTAACAAATGGATTGGATACATTAAGAAAACGATATCTTCTATCGTTCCACATTTTACTATGAAACGTATGCTCGATGAATATTATAACAAATATTACAACAGAATGTTAGAACGTAGAGATATACTAATGTACAACAATTTTGAAAAAGCTAAAGCTATATCGGCGTGGAAATTGAGAATACTTCGATCGTGGGATAGTATTGAAATAGTTGATGTAAAAGTGCCAGATTCTACTCAAAAGCCTTTAAAACTTGGAGATGATTTCATTGCCGAAATTACACTTAATTTACACGAAATAAAATCTAATGAAATTGGTATAGAAGTATTATTTGGAAAAAAAGAACTCGACGAAATTAAAGAAATTATGTTTATTGAAAAATTGCAACCAATATTTGAAGAAAAAGGTATAGTAATTTATCGTTGTCAAATACCAACAACAAAAACTGGTGTTTACGATTACGCTTTTCGTATATATCCAATTCACCCATTGCTGCCAAATAGAATGGATTTTCCACTGGTTAAGTGGATATAATTTTTAATCATTTTGTGAACGTTGTTAATTAAAATATTTCTATTATTTGTAAAATTTCGATTATAGGTTCGGTTATTTTTTATACTTTTGCAGTACAATTGTTTTCATAGTTTGTTGTATTTGGGTTAATGAAAAAAGCTGTTTCAAAATAACGAGGCAGCTTTTTTTTCTTTTTAATAATGATAGACAAAATTATCAATATTTCTCAGATAAGAGTTAAGAATGAAAGCTATTTTATGCCATAATTTTTGAAAATTGACTATAAAACGTTCAAAAGACAATAAAAAAGTTAAAAAGCTGGTTATTTTGCTCAGATTGTGTGCCATAAAAAGTAACCCAAGTTCAATATTTACTTTTTCGATACCTTTAAGATAAAATCGTCTAAAGCCTTTATGAGGAAACAACATTAACTGTTGCTGGTTATATTCTTTGAATGTTTTACGATGACTTTTCATGAAATAAAAATATTTACTATTGAATATCAAAATGTTATGAAGTATTATTAAAAACAATCTGTTGAATTATAAACAATTAAAAAGGCTGTTTTTTTTCAGACAGTCTCTATTTTTACTTTAATCAGAAGTTTATACGATTGCAATTCTAGTAGTAAAAACAAAAAATTATTTCCCAAATTGCGCAATAGGAAAATTTACTAATGCGTAGCGTTAGAAAATTTATTTTTATATAATTGATATACAGTATATCGTAAAGGTTATTTTTACAAAGTTAAAGCATATATCTTGGTAAGATAATTTAACTCTACAAAAAGAATGATGCACAGGTCTATGTAATACATCAATGGAATTTTCACTACCTATTTATTTTTCTAATGCGTAATTTGGGATTATTTTATTGAAATATGTAATTCGTTTAGTTGTTTTACTGAAACAGCAGAAGGTGCATCTATCATTATATCTTTAGCTGCTTGGTTTTTAGGAAAAGCTATATAATCGCGTATGCTATCGGAGCCACCAAATAAGGCACAAATACGATCGAAACCAAGGGCAATTCCACCGTGAGGAGGAGTACCATATTCAAATGCATTTAATAAAAACCCAAATTTAGAATTTGTTTCATCTTCGTTGTAGCCAAGTACATCAAACATTAATTTTTGTGTTTTGCTATTATGTATTCTAATAGAACCACCACCTATTTCTACTCCATTAATTACGAGGTCATAAGCATTAGCTCGTACTTTGTGTGGAGATGTTTTTAGCAATTCAATATCTTCAGTTTTTGGAGAAGTAAATGGGTGATGCATAGCATAGAAACGTTGAGTTTCGTCGTCCCATTCAAGTAAAGGGAAGTCAACAACCCACAAAGGAGCATATATATATTTGTTTCTTAATTGTAACCTATTTCCCATTTCGAGGCGAAGTTCGCCCATTGCTTTATATGTTTGTTTTTTATTTCCAGCAAGAATTAGAATTAAATCATTTTTAGTAGATTGACAAAATTGAGCAATACGAGCCAATTCTTCGTTTGTATAATATTTATCGAATGATGATTTATAAGTTCCATCTTCGTTGCAACGTATGTAAGCTAAGCCAGTAGCCCCAATTTGATGTCGTTTAACCCAGTCGGTTAGTTCGTCAATTTGTTTGCGAGTGAATGTATTACAACTTTTTGCAACAATTGCAAGAATTGCTTCTGCATCATCAAATACTTTAAATTCTTTTCCTTTTGCAATTTGTGAAATATTATTTATGAGCATTTCGAATCTTATATCTGGTTTATCAATGCCATATTTTTCAATAGCCTGATCATAGCTTATTTTTGGAAAATTTGGGAGTATAATATTTTTTTCTTTTTCGAACAAATATTTTATTATCCCTTCGAACATGTTTAGTACGTCGTTCTGTTCAACAAAAGACATTTCACAGTCAATTTGGGTGAACTCGGGTTGACGGTCAGCACGTAAATCTTCATCGCGAAAACAACGAACTATTTGGAAGTAGCGGTCGTAACCAGCTATCATAAGTAATTGTTTAAAAGTTTGTGGCGACTGAGGTAATGCGTAAAACTCGCCTGGATGTATGCGTGATGGTACAATAAAATCGCGAGCTCCTTCAGGTGTTGACTTTATTAAAAATGGGGTTTCGATTTCGAGAAAATTATTATTATCGAGATATTCGCGAGTATATTTAGCCAAACGATGTCGAAGTTCTATTTTTTCTTTTACGCAAGCTCTTCTTAAATCGAGGTAACGATATTTCATACGTAATTCATCGCCACCATCAGTTTCATCTTCTATTGTAAATGGAGGTGTAAACGATTTATTTAATATTTCTAATTTGTTTACTTTAATTTCAATTTCGCCTGTTGGAATTTTTGGGTTTTTAGATTCTCGTTCAACTACTATTCCGTGTGCTTGTATGACATATTCGCGTCCTAATTCATAAACTTTTTCGATAATATCTTGAGATGTTTCGGTTTTTGAAAAAACAAGTTGTGTATAGCCATATCTATCACGTAAGTCAATCCATATTATTGTTCCTTTGTCGCGAATTCGTTGAACCCAGCCACATAAAATAACTTGTTCATTAACGTGTTTTATTCTTAATTCACCACAGGTATGTGTTCGTAACATATTTTTTCTGCGAAGGTAGATAATTTTTTAATAATCTAAATTGTAGTCTCTCCTTTTGTCTAGTTTGTTTTTTCTTCCGGCTTTTTGTCCGATATTATTCTTACTAATTTATTATTTTGGAAAATTGCTTCGAAAATAACTTTGCCATTGGGTTCGTAATATATTGCTTTACCATTTTTTAATCCGTTATTGTATTCAACTATGCTTTCAATAGGTCCCATAGGGTAATATGTTTTCCAGGTTCCATGCATTTCATTGTTTTTATAATATTCTTCACGAAGTAGTTCTCCTCTTTGACTGTAATAAAGCCATTTGTTTTCCTTTTTGTTACTTACGTATTCTCCTTTTATATTTGGATGTCCATTTTCGTGATAACTTTCGTATTTTCCGTGGTATTTATTATTTTTTTTGTGTTCAATAAGCATTATGTTACCATTTGGCCAGTAATAAGTAATCTTACCTTCTGGTACTGTATCTTTGTAGAATATTTCATATTTTTTGTTTCCGTTCTCCCAATAACCTTTCCATAAGCCATTCATAGTTCCGTTGTTAAATGTTCCTTCCACTTTAACTTGACCGTTTTCATACCAGCTTATCCAATATTCATTTTCTTTGCCTTCAATGAAAGTTCCTTCACGTTCTTTTTTTCCGTTTTCGTAAAAAGCTATTATTTTTCCATGTTTGATTCCTTCTTTGTATTTAACAATTTGCCATATGCTATCGTTTCCGTACCAATAAATCCATGTGCTATCCATTTTTCCGTTTTTGTAATAACCCTCGTTGCCCTTTTTCCCATCTGTTTTTCGCCAATAAGTCCATTTTCCATGTTGAACATTGTTAGCAAAGTATCCTTCCATATCTTTTTTTGAATCTTCATGATACCAAACAGCGTAGCCATGTTTTTTGCCATATTCAAAAGTAATTTGTGATTCTATTTGCCCATTAGGGTAATATTTTGTATGAATACCATGTCGTTGGTCATATATGAATGTTCCTTCGGTTTTTAAAGTTCCGTTTTCATAATAAAATTTCCAAACACCTTCTTTTAAACTATCTTTAAGAAAACCTTCCATTTCTATTTGCCCATTATTGAACCAAGAAATATTTTTGCCATTCTCAAAATTAAGTTCAGATTGTATTTTTCCATCTTTAAAATAACTTCTCCATGTAGAACTATGTTTTCCGTTTTTAAAAAATCCGCATATTTCAATTTGTCCGTTTTCAAAGTACAATTCTAATTTGCCGTGTTCTTTGCCATTCAAATATTCTCATTTTTCCTTTATTTTCCCGTTATCATAATATTCTATGTAATATCCAGTACCATTATTAATAGTTTGTTTTCCATCGGTGAGCCAGAAGTTTGTTAGTGTACAAGAATCTTTTTTGCAGAAAAACTCTATTTTAATTTGACCATTTTCGTAAAAATATTGCCATAAGCTGTCTTTTTTGTCAAGTTTATAATATCCTTTTAATTTTATATTACCGTTTTCGTACCATTCGGTATAACTTC
>JBBIKO010000171.1:284-4958 GCA_037445415.1 Bacteroidota bacterium | reverse complement strand
AGACTCTATCAATTAATGGTTTATTGAATTGAACAGCTTCATAAACAGCATAAGCAGTACCAACATTTTGTACAACACATCCAACTTCGATAGGTAATTTGCCTGATGGGACTTCTCTATTAACTAATGCTTTGATAAGTTGTTTCTCAGCTCCTTGTGGATATTTTAGTTTTAATCCTTGTACTACTATTCCTTTGTAATTTTTTGCTAAATTAGAAAGTTTTTCGATGGCATTTGGTTTATTCGCTTCTATTCCGATAATAGCTTTTTCAACATTTAGAGCTTTCATTAAAATTTGAGTACCAATGAGAATTTGTTCGCTTTTTTCGAGCATTAACATATGGTCGGAAGTTAAAAATGGTTCACATTCTACACCGTTTATAATTAAGTATTCTGCTTTTTTCCCTTGTGGAATAGAAACTTTAACGTGAGTTGGGAATGTTGCACCACCCAAACCTACTATACCTTTTTCTTTAATTTTTTGAATAACTTCTTCTTTCGATAAAGTTATTTCTCTTTTTATTTCATCTGATATTATTATTCCTTCGTCCCATTCATCATTTTCTTCAGTTTTAATGATAATAGCTTTTTTTCTATAACCACAAGTATCTATCCAATCGTCAATTTTTTCGACTATTCCGGTAACAGACGAATGTATATTTGAAGAAATAAATGCTTCGCCTTTTGCTACGAGTTGACCGGTTTTAACTCTGTCTCCTTTGTTTACGACAGGAACAGATGGAGCACCTAAACTTTGTGAAAGCGGAATATAAACAACTTCTGGAATAGGTATAGCAACGATAGTTTTTTCGTTTGTAAATTTACAATCATCGGGATGTACACCACCTAATGGAAAAGTTTTTAAACCATTCATGCTTCTATCTCATTTGTATTTTTAATTTCGGTTTTTCTAGGAGGAAAATTTATTTCTACAATGGCATTTGTTGGACATTCAGTAACGCATTTTCTGCAAAGTTTGCATTTTTCGTAATTAATGTATGCCAAATTTTCATTTAATGTTATTGCATCATGAGGACATACTTTAACGCACTTGCCACAACCTATACAAGCTACACTACAATTTTTGCGAGCAATTGCTCCTTTTTCTTTGTTAACACATCTTACGTATATTCTCTTGCTTTTTGGTCCTTTGTTTCGTAATTCGATAATGCTTCTTGGACATGCTTTGACACATGCACCACATGCTGTACACTTTTCCTCAACAACTTCGGGTAGTCCTGTTTCTATGTTAATTTTTATTGCATCAAAAGTACAAGAAACAACACAATCTCCTAAACCTAAACATCCATTAGGACAACCTCCTTCACCTGTAAAAAGATTATGAGCAAAGGCACAACTCGATGCTCCTTCGTATATCGTTTTTTTGGGAGAGTTATTAGTTGTTCCAAAACACCTTACAACTGCAATTTGAGGTGCTTTTTCTTTTGCTTCAATTCCCATAATAGCTGCAGCTTTTTTTGCTAATTCGTTGCCACCTACCGGACAAAATAAATTATCAAGATTGCCGGCTTTAACAATAGCTTCTGCAAATCCTCTACAACCAGGGTAACCACAACCACCACAATTGGCTCCTGGTAAAATTTCTTGTACTGCATCTATTCGAGGGTCTTCTACTACTTTGAATTTTTTATCAACAAAAAATATTAATGTAGCAAACATCAATGCTACACTTCCTAAGGCTATGAAAGCATAAATTATCTCGTTCACGATAATTATTTTTTATGCTTGCAAAATTAGAAATAGTTTTTTTAATATAAACCTATAAAATGATTTTATGAATATTAATTTATATTTTAATAACTATTAGAAAATCAAGTATATATGTAAAAATTCTAGCTTGTTTATGTTTAACAACAAGCTTAATTTAGAATAATTTTATATTTTTGTGTTTATTTGGTTTATTTCAAGCATTTAATAAATGTTTACTTAGGTAAAAATATAAAATTATATTAAGAGATATTAATTAAATGACGAAAATAGTGTTTTACGATAATTTTCTATTTTGAATTTTTTTGACAAAAGAATGATTGCGGAGAGAGAGGGATTCGAACCCCCGGTGCTCTCACGAGCACAACGGTTTTCAAGACCGCCGCATTCGACCACTCTGCCATCTCTCCAAAGGTTAGCGCAAAGGTATAAATTTTTTACTTAATTTTCAAATATTGTAAACTTTCTTTTCCTGCATTAATAAAATTTTCTACTCTTTCTGATGTTTTTGCTTCAGAATAAATTCTAAGTAATGGCTCTGTTCCCGAAGGACGAATCATTATCCATTCATCTTCATTAAAATAATATTTGTAGCCGTCTAATGTTTCTGTACGAATAATTTTTTCTCCAGCAAACTCTTTAAAAACATTATTATTACATGCATTTATTGCAGCTTTTTTTAAAGTGTCATCTACTTTCATATCGTATCTGTTGTAATAAAAAGGTCCTGTTAATTTGTAAATTTCAGATATAAATTGTTCTATAGTTTTTCCTGTTTCAACCATGGCATTCCACAAAGTTAAACCCATCCAAATTCCATCGCGTTCGGGTATATGACCTTTAATTGTAATTCCACCAGATTCTTCGCCACCAACCAAAACATCTTCGTTTAGCATTATTTTGCAAATATCTTTAAATCCTATTCGTACACGCTGAACAGGAAGGTTAAAATGTTTACAAAGTTTTTCGACTTTTACAGTGCTAGAGAATCCTGTTACAACTTTTGCAGATAATTTTTTATGATGTGCTAAATAATATATAAGTAATAAAATAATGTGATGCGAATCAATATAATTTCCTTTAGAATCGTACAAAGCAATTCTATCGGCATCGCCATCAACAGCTAATCCAACGTGAATATTTGTAGATTGTTTAATAAATTGGCTAAATTCTAATAAATTTTTGTGCAATGGTTCTGGTGCTATTCCGCCAAATAAAGGATTAGATTCGCAATGAATTAATGTGATGTTAGGGAATAACCTACGCATAATGTTTTGACCTGAACCGTACATTGCATCGAAGGCAAAATTGAAGCCAGAATTGTTAATTTTTTCTATATTAAAATGTTCTTTAACATGTTCTACATAAAGGTCTTCGATATTGACGGGTATAATTAGTTCTTTTTTAACTAAATCGTCCCACTTTAAAGCATCTAAGACCAACTCATGGCTTTCAGGAATTATTGCTTCTATTTCTTTTGTTTCTTCTTCGAGCAATGGACCGCCATGACTTCCTTTTAATTTATAACCGTTGTATTCTGGTGGATTATGACTTGCGGTAATCATTACCCCCATGTTACAATTATACTTTCTTACAGCAAGAGATAAAGCTGGAGTTGATGTTGGGAAAGGACAATAAAATACTTTAATTTGGCTATTTGCTAATATTTTTGTTACAGTTTCGGAAAATAACTTACCATTAAATCTGAAATCGAAAGCAACAGCGACTGAAGGATTTTTATATTTAGTTTTTAGCCATCTGCTAACAGCAATTGTAACACGTGCTACATTATCAACGGTAAATTCTTTTGCTATAATTGCTCTCCATCCGTCGGTTCCAAACTTTATTCTTGTCATAATTTATATTATTTTATTTAATATTCATCTTATTAAGTGCACGTTGAAATTTTCGGGCATTAGCAATATGTTCATTAAGTGTTTTGGCAAAAGTATGATAACCCGAAAAATCATCGCGGGCACAAAAATACAAATAATCATGTGAATTATAATTTAAAACTGCATTTATTGAATGAATATAAGGAATGCAAATTGGACCTGGTGGTAACCCAGGGTAGATGTATGTATTATATGGCGAGTTGTATGATAAATGTTTGTTTAAAACCCTTTGAATAGAAAAATCGCCGATGGCGAAAATTACAGTTGGATCAGCTTGAAGCAACATCCCTTTTCTTAGTCTATTTATGTAAACACCTGCTATTATTGGCATTTCGTCTATTTTATTTGTTTCGCATTGTACAATTGAAGCAAGAATAGTAACTTCGGTTTGAGTTAAACCTATTTCTTTTGCTTTGTTTTTTCTTTCGTAGGTCCAAAATTTTTTATATTCTTTTGCCATTCGTTCTATAAATTGCTTGGCAGATGTATTCCAATAAAATTCATAAGTGTTAGGAATTGTTATTGAAATAAAAGTTTCTGGAGTAAAGCCATATTTTTTTGCTAAAAGTTCGTTTTCAAAAGCTTCGACTATATCTACTGAATCGGCTTCTATTTTTTTTGAAATGTTTCCAGCCAGATATTTATAATTTCTAAAACCACGAATAACAACTTTTACAGGTTCCTGTTTACCGCTTCTTAATAAATTGATTAGTTCATTGTTGTTCATTTCTTTTTTTATTCTATATCGGCCAGGTTTAACTTTATTTTTGTAGTTTTTAATTTCTGCCAACCATTCAAACGATGAAATGTCTATTAAAATTTGTTCTTTTTCGATTATATTAACAACATCTTCGAAAGTTGAACCTGTAGGGATGTAAATGTATTCGTCTTTCAAGTTAATATTTACGTTTGCTTTGAATATTATTTTGTAATAATTATAAGCTATTGAGAAAATTGTAATAGAAAATAAAATTATAAGAATTATAATAATTTTTGTGAAAAAGGTTTTTTTATGTTTCTTTGCTCTGGTCATAATTTTTGTAATTGCAAA
>JBBIKO010000171.1:0-274 GCA_037445415.1 Bacteroidota bacterium | reverse complement strand
TTTATGACAAATGGAATAAAAATATCAAAATTTTTTTTATTTGTTCTTTGCATTAATGTCTCTTGCGAAAAAAAATCAAAATGCTTTCACTCAACAGGGGAACAAATTACTGTAACCAGGGTTCTATCTAATTTCGATAAGATAAAAATAAATAGTTTATTCGATGTTTATTGGCATTACGATAGTTCTTATAAAGTTCAGATTGAAGCAGGAGAAAAGCTTATACCACATATAGAAACAAGAGTTTCTAATAAATATTTAATAATTACAAATA
>JBBIKO010000170.1:0-4960 GCA_037445415.1 Bacteroidota bacterium | reverse complement strand
TCATTTACTTTCATAGTAGTAAAAGTATGTTCGGCATATATTGATATATCCATAAACTTGGTTCCTTTCCCGTTATATAGCAAAGGTAATGGAAGATTAGTTTGTGTGTATCCACCAATAAACGCTATTGAAGAATTGCCATATAGCCCCCAAGAAATAGGAGCAACAAATTTAATTTCGCTTTTTAGGTAATTCGAAGAAGTTGATTCTATTTTGCCAAAATTAACATTAAAATAGAAACTTGGATATTTTGAACCTAAACTATAGCGGTTTTTTAAGGTTTGAAAAAATTGTTCTTTATACAAAAATTTTATGCTTAATATTGCTTCGTTATAGTTTATTACTGATATTAACGAATCGTTGCTGTAAAACCAATTAGCGGGGCTAAGATATAAATTGTTCTTTGTTATGCTTAATTGGTTTTTAAAATACTTAAAAGTTCTAAAAACAACCGATGTTTTGTATTGTGTAATGTAATCCATCAGGTTTATATAGATTCTGCTTAAACTTTCGTTTGATAGAATGTTTTTATCTTCAAAAAAAGAAAACGAACCAGTTTCTTTAACATCGTTTTTATGCGCAATAGTCCATAAAAATTCGCTTTTTGAAAATGGTGTTAAATTAAATGAGCCACCGTATTTTATTTCTTTATCATAAAAACCATAGCCTACGTATCCGCCAACAGACCAAAATTTTGAAATATTTTCGTTTGTTTTTAAATCTAAATTCATTCTAAAGCCTTCAAATCTGTTGTAATCAAAAATATTTATTATTCCAATATTTAAGAATTTAATAGGCACATAACCACTCAAAAAATACTCGAAAAACAATAAAAGTTTATCTAAATTTATACTTTCTCCTATACTATCTACAATACGATAAGTGTTCTTTTCAATTTCGCCAAATGCTTCGGTTCTGTAGTCATTCCATGTTGTGTCGTGAACAGTATGAGCGTTATTTTTAAGTTCAATCGAAACTTCATTAAATATTTTAAGTGGCAACGTTGGGTTTATAGAAATAGAATCAATATAGCTTTTGCCTACACCAACAAGTGGGATAGTTTTTTTTACAATAACAATATTAGAATCGTTTAGTCGCAAAGTATCGTTCCTCTCGTTAAGTTCAAGAAAACTAATTTTAATATCTGTGTTAAGTTGAGTAGGAAACCATTGTTGTGAATTAACAAATGAATAAAATTGTTGAATTTTAACAGAAAAGTTTGATTCAGCTTTTGCTGGTTCAGCAATAATTGTTTGAATAGCATAACGGTTTGTGTTAATGTGCATTGCTCCTTTTAATCCGTCGAAAAGCGTATTTTTTAATGGACGAAAGGAAATTACAAAAATTGAGTCGCCATTTTCGTTGATTAATGTATCGTTTATTTCATAAAAATATCTTTTAATAGCTTGTTCCGAAACAGGGTTAAGATACTTTTTATCGAAAATAGTTACAAAATCGTTGTAAAATGTAAAAGATTGAAATTGAGTTGATAACATAATAAAATAAGGCAGTTTAATTCCTGATGTTTTTGTATATAAGACTATTTCTTTATTTTTATCGGGTTTTTGAAAATACCTGCGAGTAACTGATTCTGAAAGGAATAAGTGACTTTTATTAAAAAAAGAGTCTATTTTTGAAGAAATTTTACTTAAAGTATCATCATACATAGAATTATACTTGTTAGCTTTTGTTTTATTTACTTTTAAAGTATCGTAATTGTATATTATTGATTTTTTATCAATCGTAAAATAAAGTTTATTGTATGATGTGAATCGAAATGTTTGAACTTGTTCGGGATTGTTGATATTACGCATTTCTAAAGCTTTTCTTATTATTCTATGTGCAGGATTTTCACCTGCTTTAACAGTTAATTCCGGTAATACAAATGTTTGTGGTTTTAGTGTTATTATTATGTTTTTTTCTGGCAATTTATCTATACTAAATATTTTTGTTTCATAGCCTACAAACGAAATTTGAATTTGAACAGGTAAAGATTTCAAGCTAATAGAAAAATTTCCATCAACATCGGATATTGTTCCATACAACGATTCTTTAATACTTATATTAGCAAACGAAATAGGTTGTAGTGTAGTGGTATCTACAATTCGCCCCTTAACAATATATTGTGAAAATGTAAAAAAGCATGATATACGAAATAATAATAAAATTAAAAAGAGTATTTTAACTAACATAGTAATTATTCAAAAGCTCCTATTTTCAACATATTTATTTCTGCAGTAGTTAAATGTCTCCAGCGTCCGCGAGGTAGTCCTTTCTTTGTTAATCCAGCAAAATAAACTCTATCGAGCTTAATTACTTTATAACCAAGAGCTTCGAACATACGACGAATAATACGATTTTGACCTGTATGTATTTCAATGCCAACCTGACTTTTATCGGCAATGTCAACATACGAAACAGCATCGGCACATAATATTTCTTCATTGTCTTTTATTCCTTCAATGAGTTTTTCTAAATCGTCTTTTTTTAAGTTTTTATCGAGAAAAACATGATATATTTTTTTTCTTTTATGCTTGGGATGTGTTAGTTTTGCTGCAAGTTCACCATCGTTAGTAAGCAACAACACTCCTGTTGTATTTCGGTCAAGTCGTCCAACAGGAAATACTTTTTCGCGACATGCTCCTTTAATCAATTGCATTACTGTTTTTCTTCCTCGCTCGTCGGAGGTTGTTGTTATGTAATCTTTAGGTTTATTTAACAAAATATAAACTTTTTTTTCGCTTCGTAAAACTTGATCATTAAATTTAACTTCGTCGTTTGGTGAAACTTTTGTTCCTAATTCTGTAATAATTTTGTCATTTACTTTTACAAGTCCTGCTTTTATGTACTCGTCTGCTTCGCGACGGCTACAAATTCCTGAATTAGATAAAAACTTATTCAAACGAATTAAATTATCTGTTTTTTTTTGTTCTTGTGATTGATTAGCGTTACTTTTTGTTTTTGATATCTTCTTTAAAGAGTTCTTATTATTAGATTTCATAAAAAATATTTATGCAAAATTAGTATAAAAAAGTAGGTAAAAAAGAAACGTCCCTTATTTTTATATAATAGCCGCCAAACCAAACGAAAAAGCCATGAAAAAAAATTATATTGAGGCAACAGCCTTATCTTTTGAATAATCCATAACAAATAATGTGGACTAAATTATCAACATATAATACTAAATCATCAACTTTATTTTCAACGAAAAGAGGTATTTCCAGCCCTTTTAATGTAGTAACTATCGTAATTGTTGAAAAATGAATATCTTTTATATCAAATATACCTTTTTCTACACCTTCTGTAAGTATGCTTTTAACTAAATCTATTTCATTATTGTCAATTTCTTTTCTTAATGCGTTAATGAAAGGCAAATGGTCAAGTAATTCGTTTTTTAAAGCATCATAAAAGTTAGATAAACTTAACATTGTTCGCATGCGTGTGTAAATGTATGTTTTAAGTTTATCTTCAGGTGAAAATTTTGAAGAAATTGCCTGTATCAAGTTTTGCTCTAGTATTTTAGCTTCTTTTTCGATGACTTCCTTAAATACGTCTTCTTTGTTTCTGAAATAATAATAAATAGCTGTTTTCCCTTTTCCTGCAGCCATCCCAATTTCGTCCATAGTAGTTTTTTTGTAACCAAATTTACCAAAAACAACGGCTGCTGCATTTATTATCTGTTCCTTAACAAGATCTTTTTCGTATTCGTTCATAAAAAAATTAAAATAGAAATTATTAAAGCAAAATTAAATTGAATTTTCGAATATTCAAAATTATTATTTAATTATTTTTTTGTAATACGTTTTTCTTTGCCTGATTAAATATGAATAAAATAAATACAATTTTGAGTGTTTTTTGAAAAAGTTATATTTATATTTTATGACCAGAAAATTGTTCGTCTGAAATTTCTCCCTACTTTGTCACTTTTTGTAAAAATTTCATTTCGTATTATTTATTAAGTAATTACTTAATAATTTCATACAATTTGTTATTTTAGAATGCGTTTGTAGTGCCTATGCGATTTTATATGTATTTGGTTATCAGATAAATAAGCGATTTTGCGACAAAGTCGGGAGATGTTTTTCAAAACCTACTTATTAGAAATTTTTCTTGTTGCGAAATTTGGGATTATGTTTGTAAAATTGACTCAATAGAAATCTATTATTTTATTGAAAATTTGAATTATTATTCCAAAAGGGATAGTAGAAAATTGAAAAATTTTAATTGACAAAAGGGGAAGTTCAAGATTATACTTTTAAAATTTAGGTTAGCGTAATTGTAATGCAAAAATTTTATTGTAAAAAACATAAGGTCAGAACTAACTGTTTTGAAATAAGTTATAGTTTTCAGACAACTTTTTTAAACTATCTCTAATATCTATTTCATTCCATTGTAATGCATATAAAGTAAGACAAAACGCTAAAAGTACATGTATTTGAAATTCTTTATCAAGCGAGATATTGGTAATTTCATCTAAATAACATGGAATAATGCGGTCTCTTTTGTCATAAATAACTATTCTATCGCGGTCCAATGCAGCACAAATTCTTCCTTTATCAATTAAATCACGAATATTTCTCGAGTCAATATCTGTTGAGAAAAACATCATATTTGAACAAGTTCTACTTTGAGCTTCTAATATAATAGGATTGTCGGCATTTAATATAGCAAAACCATCGGGTTCTATTTCTTCTACAACAACTGATTTGGCATAACAAATATCTTCAACATCCCGAATATGGTCAAATTCAAGATATTTTTCGTTTTCGTATAAATTTAAAAATATACCAACATCAGCGGTAGAATAACCAAGCCCGTATTCTAGAATACATTTTACTGGAGTTTCAACTATTGCAATATTAATTGACGGATCTTTTAACAAAATATGAACATTATTACTGTTTCCTATGTCGATGGGCATTAACCGCTGGTTATTAATAAAAATACCTTTATCGTTTAA
>JBBIKO010000169.1:0-4966 GCA_037445415.1 Bacteroidota bacterium | reverse complement strand
AATGCAAGTTCTAACGATATTATTATATCGTCTGGTTCTGGAATGACCACTGTTATTAACAAACTTCAGAGAATTTTAGGATTACGACATTGTGGAATGATTATGATGCATGACTGCCTTAAAGAAAGAGAGCGCCCAGTTGTGTTTATAACTCACATGGAGCACCATTCAAATCATACATCTTGGTATGCTTGCAATGCCGATGTTTATATTATTAAACCAACAAAAGATTTATTAGTTGATTTAAACGATTTAGAAGATAAATTAAAAAAATACAAAGATAGAAAATACAAAATTGCATCTGTTACAGCCTGTTCAAATGTTACTGGAATACACACACCATATTATCAAATTGCAAACCTAATGCACCAATTTGGCGTATTGTGCTTTGTAGATTTTGCTGCATCTTCACCTTACGAAACAATAAATATGCACCCCGACAACCCTTACGAAAAACTTGATGCCATTTTCTTTTCTCCACATAAATTTTTGGGTGGTCCTGGTTCAAGCGGAATACTTATATTTGATAGAAACATGTATCACAACCCTATCCCCGATCAGCCTGGTGGTGGTACTGTTGATTGGACTAATCCTTGGGGAGAATATAAATTTGTTGATGATATCGAAGTTCGCGAAGATGGCGGAACTCCCGCATTTCTACAAACTATAAAAGCCGCACTTGCAACTAAATTAAAAGAACAAATTACCGTAGAAAAAATTAAAGAACGAGAAAATTTTATGGTGAATTATTTTTATTCAAAACTTGAAAAAATTAAAGGAATAAAAATTTTGGCAGAAGATCATAGAAATCGTTTACCTGTTTTTTCATTTTATCACCCTGAAATACACTACAATTTGATGGTTAAACTTTTAAGCGATTACTTTGGCATTCAATCGCGTGGTGGTTGTGCTTGTGCAGGTACTTACGGACATTATTTACTCGAAGTATCTTATGAAAAATCTAAAGAAATAACTAAAAAAATTAACCATGGCGATTTATCCGAAAAACCTGGTTGGGTTCGCTTATCATTACACCCAACCAACACTAACTTTGAATTGGATTACATAATAGATAAAATACAATACATAGTTGATAACTATAAAAAAATGCAAAAAGATTATTTATATAATCCTAAAACCAACGAATTTTACCATATAAATTACGAAAACAGGTATAATTCTGAGATAATAAATGCATTCAAATTGCAATAAACATTTAATCTACATTTTGAGTTATGTTAATAAATTGTTAAAAACATTTTGTCAAAAAATATTAAAACTATTGTTTTTATGACTTAAATTTGTTACGATAACCAAAAAAGTAATCCTTCATGAAAAATTCTATAAAATGCTTAATAGGATTACAACTCACAAAAAATATCAGCCTTAACGAAATAAAAGATTTGTTATACAAAGTCAACCACAATTTAACAAAAAATAACACAGGCAAAATTGTTTGTGCTTCGTTACATAAAAAACAAAGCTCAGATGAACGTAAATCAATTATCATTATTTCATTGAATACAAATGAAGAAACAAATTTTGATGTAATATTAAAACAAATTCATAATTTAAGATTTTTTAAAAGATATTTAATAGCTGATATAAGTAATGTTTTTAAATATGTATCTGACTTAAACCAATTTTCGCACGAACGTTTTTCAAATGAATTATATAAAACAAAATTGTTGTATTTCCCCGACAATACCAAACCTTCTTGTTTGTTCAAATCAATGTATCATCATTATTTCTGTACAGAAGGAGATGTTATTTGGTATAATAATGTTCCTATAAATATTTCCGAAGGAAAATATTTTGCACGACAACTATATTGCGAATTTCATCTCGATGCAATTAAAACATCCGATGGTTATAAAGTACCAGCAGATGCTACAATAAATATAACATCAAATGAAATTTTACCTCAATTCAATAATAAACAATTAATTTTACCAGTTGAAGAAATAAAGTCTGAAAATAAATTAGATATCTTGTTGTCAAATAATTTTAAAATTATTACTAATTAAGTAATTAGTAAATTACAATTTTTCTACTTTCGTGAACCGAATTATTTAATTTAACTATATAAATTCCTTTTTGCCAATTACTAGCTGGGATAACAATATGATTATCGCGAGCATTAAAAGCTCTGTTATATAATACGTTGCCTTTTAAATCAAAAATTTCAACAAAATTAATTTGACCTCCTTCAAAAATGTGAATATTAATTGTTTTAAAATTAGCATCATAATAAACTTTTAATTTATCTGTATTAAACAAATTTGGTGTTGTTACATTTCCACCCTCAAAATATAAACTATCAAGCCAAAATATGCTTCCTAATACTGCTGCACTAGGATTTGAAGAAAAAGCAACAATTTGGATAGTATCAGGATTAGCATTTGTTAAATAATTTAAAGGCACATTAAAATTTGTCCAATTATTTACCATTTGATTATTAGAGAATAGAGCGTAAGCAACAGTATCAAAATTACTATTTATAGAATCATATTTCAATAATAAAACGCTAACTTGGCAATAATCATTGCCAGTTGAATTGTATTTAAAATAACCACCAAAAAAATTTGGTCTAGCTGTAAAAGGTGTTCCACCTAATACTGTAACAGGTGGATTTTGATTAACATTTACAGTTATTTGACCATTTGTAATGAGCCCAGGAACATTAAAACCAAATATACTTTTGGTTTCCATTTTAATCGAATAATTCCCTTCGTATGGACTAATGTTATCTTGTGAAACTGTTATAACTCCATATTGTTGAGTAAAATTATTTGATGTTTGCCAACCAACAGGATTATTACCTGACCACTGTTCGAACCTTGGATTTGAAATAGTATTTTGACTAATTGCAAGAAAAGAAAAATAAACTAAAAATAATGTAATGCAACTTTTTTTCATCTTTTTTTGTTTAAATTATGGGCAAAGTTAAGTAATAATTTCAAAAAAACAATTTTAAAGAGGATTATTTAAGTACTTATTAGCTGGCCTTATATATGTGTTCCAACCAATACTAAACATTGTAAAAACATATTTATTATCAGCAAAACTGGGATAAACCTTTAATGATATTTTTAGTCCAGCCTTAGAAATTTTGCGATACATAAAAGAGGAAAAATCAACAAAATCAAAATCAATTCGCCACGACATAGGATTAATATTTAGGGAAACATCAGCATCACCACCGCTATAAAATAATTCGTCATTGCAATACATATCAAAAGATACAGACGATAATACAAACATCAAACTTGGCTCATAAGATATAGAAATTAAGACCCCTTTTAGTTTTGATATAAATGAATTGTTTGTTGTAATGCCTACGTTATAGCTTAAACGCCCCGAAAACAACAACGAACCTGAAAGAATAAACATGGATGTTTTATACCTATCGTTCATAATTAGAAAATCTTCTTTATAAGCAAAATAAAAAAATGAGTAGTTATTAACAAACCCATAAGAGAAATTTCCCCACAGAAACGAACTTTTATTCAAATTTTTTATTTTTAAACGATGTAGATTCGTATGATCAGAAAAACCTATTCCCCACCCTTTTAATTTGAGCGAATCTAACATAGTAATGTTTAAAAGCTCGAAAGTCGTGGACTTGTTAAAAATTGTGCCTCCTTTTTTTAGCCAGTTAGTTCTTATAGAATCGTCAACAGATTTTTGATAATATTCCCAACTTAAACTCTTTTCTTTGTCAGAATATTTTAATGTAGATTCTGTATTGTTATTATAATTTTGGCTTGTTATAAGAACATTTTCTTTGTCTATCGCGATTTGATTTTGTCCTTGTTTATCTGATGTTTTAATACTTACCTGATTATTTATTTCTATTCCAACGCTAACCGAATCTTTGCTCGATTGTAAAGAAACACCTTCTTTGCCTATATTTGTTTTTACCTCTATAGAATCAGATTTATAAGAAACACCTACTTGATTTTTTGTTACCTCTAAACCAACATTATCCACATTACCAGATACTTTAACATTACCCGATTTGCTTACCTCTACTCCAACATTTTTTGTACTGTCTATTTCTTTTTGAGCTTTTAACTTAGATGAAGACAACTTAACCATTGTAGATTCGTCTTTATATGAGATATCTGAATTGTTGATATTAACTTTACCAATATCAACAGACTTCCCTCTATTTGCTTTTTTTGAAATATTTATATTATATTTTTTAGCTATACTTAAAGTATCAATAGCTTGTTCTCCTTTAATTAAAGTAGCAACAGGTCCTAACATCCAGTGATACCTAATCGTTATTTCATACTCCTCATTTTCTTTTGGTAATAAAGTAAAAACTCTGTTTTTTTTTAACAAAGAACCAGCATATATTTTAATTTTTAAAGAATCGTCTTGATTATAATTTTGAATTTTTAGTCTTGTTGGCTTTATATTAGAAACTGCTGCTCCATTCCCTTCAACTTCTACATAAAAATTTCTATTTGTACTATTATTTTGCTGTTTATTATATCTTTGATTAATACCTACATTATTGAATTGCAAAAAAACAATTTGTGCAATTGTTAAATTATAGATTAAAAATAAAAACCAAAACAATATTATTTTTCTCATGAATATTTAAGTTATTTTTTATTAAAGTTACTAAAAAATATAATCAAATATTATCTTCATAAAAAAATGTTAATAAATTAAGTTAAATTGTTACAAACTTAATTTACATTCGTTATATATTAGCAAAACTTGAAAAAATTCTATTTCTGATGCAAAAAAATTACTTGTTAATTCTATTGGTATTTTTGTATATCATAGCTAATTCACAAGATACAGTAATAACATATCATAAAAATGGTAAAATATTTAGCAAAGGAATAATGAAAAACGGTGCAGAATATGGACTATGGAAATTTTACAATGAAAAAGGTAAATTAAAGCAGGAAATAGAATTTGTAAATGGTATAATGGAAGGTTTCGG
>JBBIKO010000168.1:0-4970 GCA_037445415.1 Bacteroidota bacterium | reverse complement strand
ATTATTAAGCATTAAAGGACAAATTGCTTACAAAAATTCTTATGGTTATGCAAATAAAAGAAATAAAACACCTATTTCAACAAAAACTTTTTTACAAATAGGCTCAATGACTAAACAATTTACGGCGGTTGCTATTTTACAATTAGCCTCAAGAGGAATTATTAGTTTAAACGACGAAGTAACAAAATTTTATCCGAATTTCCCATATAAAGGGATTACAATTAGAATGTTGCTAATTCATAAAAGTGGGTTACCAAATTATATATATCAATTTGAATCATTAAAAGAAATTGATAAAACAAAATTGTTATCAAATCAAGAAATGGTAAATTACCTGATAAAAAATAATGAGAAAGAATATGCAAAACCCGGGAAATATTATCAATATAGCAACACAGGCTATGCTTTACTTGCTGCAATTATAGAAAAAGTAACAAATATGAGTTTTGAAGAATACATTAAGAATAATATTTTTGAACCTGCAGGTATGAAAAATTCATTTTTTTATACAGATTTATACAACCAAAAGATAAGTCATTCTTTACACGTAGCAACAGGTTACCTTTCTCCATCACACGAAGCAAGCTTTTTTTTCTTAAACGGAGTATTAGGAGATAAAGGAATGTTTTCTTCTGTTGAAGAATTACACAAGTGGGATTCTTCGTTATATAGTTCAAGAATTTTGCCAAAAGAATGGATAGATTCTGCATTTACAATACAAATTAAAACAAACAGAAAAAATATTTTTTATGGCTATGGATGGAAATTATATTTTATTAATGATACTTTACCTGTTCAATTTCATTCTGGATGGTGGCAGGGCTATCAGTCTATTATAATGAGAATCCCCAGAGATACAATAACTTTAATAGTGTTAAAAAATAAAAAAACAAAATATTCCGTAAATCAAAAAGCTATAATTGATATTTTATATCCTAATAACAATTTTTGGGATAATAAGAAAGTTAAAGAAAAAAATAATTCGGATAATTCGTTACAATTCGAATAGTTAATAATAATTTAACATTGACTTAATATTAAATTTCCATTCTTTTTTTTCATTTGTTGCATAGAAAATGTAAACTTATGAGATTTGTTATTATTATTTTTCTGTTTAATTTGTTTTACTGTATCAATTTGCTTGGACAATCAGTTTCTTTAACTGGCAAAATTTTCGATAAAAAAACAAAAGAACCTCTTCCGGGGGCATCTGTTTTTATTTCAGGAACATCTTGGGGTTCAAGTACCGATATGGACGGGAATTTTAAACTTACTAATTTAAAGAAAGGTGTTTATGATATAGTCGTTAGTTACATAGGATATGTCTCAGATACAATTAAAAAACACGATTTAACTTCAACCAATAATTCTTTCGAAATTTATTTAAGCGAAGAATCGTTCAATTTAAACGAAATTAGTGTTGTGGCTCAACGTATTGCACATACCGAAGCATCTGTTATTCAAGATGTTAAAAAAAGCGAGCAAGTTGTTAACGGAATTTCAAGCGAACAAATAACCAAAAATCAAGATAGAAATACAGCCGAGGTAATTAAAAGAATACCAGGAATTACAATATCAGAAAATCGCTTTGTTGTTGTAAGAGGATTATCAGATAGATATAATGCTACAATGCTTAACGAATCGAGAGCACCAAGTTTCGAAAACGATAAAAAATCTTTTGCTTTTGATATGTTGTCATCGGGATTTGTTGAAAGAGTTATGGTGTATAAAACAGGATCAGCTGAATTACCAGGTGATTTTAGCGGAGGTTTGATAAAAGTTGATACAAAAAAACATGTTGACAGTAATTTTACTTATGTTTCCTATACAACAAGATATCAAACAAATACAACTTTTAAAACATTTATTACCGACCAAGGTAGTTTTACTGATTATCTTGGATTTAGTAATTCAAAACGCAATTTACCCGAAAACTTTCCGTTAACTCTTAACAACTTAAGCAATTATGAATCCGCTCAATACGCAAAACTATTAAATAACAATTGGTCTTTAAGAAAAAAGCTTGCATTGCCCGATCAAAGTTTTAGTTTGAGTTTTGGTACAAAAATATCCGATAAATTGATATCTTTAACTCTACTCGGTTATTCATCAAGTAAACAATTTTATAAAGCAGATATGCTTAGCTATAACATGTACAATAAGCAAACTAAAAAGAGCGATACTATCTATAAGTACACAGATAATGTATATCAACAAAAATATAACATAATTGGATTGCAAAATTTTGTTTATAATATTTCTCCAAAGCATGTAATTGAATTTAAAAACTTATTAAGCCAAGGTAATAACAATCAAATAGTTGAACGTTTTGGTAGTAATTTTGAAGAAGGTTTCTTAGTACACAACTATGCAATGAACTATCAAGAGCGAACATTGCTCAACTCGCAACTAAGCGGAAAACATACTTTAAAATCTGAAGGTCAAACATTATTATGGAATGCCTTTTATGCAATTACACTTAATAATCAGCCCGATTATAAAAGGATACGTACAGTAAAAAACATGAACGATTCTGAAAATTCAACACAATATCAGGTTATTATTGCTCCATCGGCATCTACTCTCGATGCAGGACGCTTTTTTGCAAAACTTGCCGAAAATAATAAAGGAAGTAATATAGATTATAAACATGTATTTAAGAAAGACGATAAAGATATTTTAACAATAAAAACAGGAATTGGGTTAGAATTTAAAAATAGAGAATTTGAAGCTCGTTGGTTATCTTACAAAAAAGCTAGTTCACAAAATTTCGATAATAACTTACTTTATCTCCCTATTTCCGAAATTTTCTCAGAAGAAAACATTAATGGTACTAATGGTTTTACTATAACCGAAGGAACAAACCCTAGCGATTTATATATTGCCGACAACAAATTGTTTTGGTATTATTTATCAGGTTCATATAAACTAACAGACAAAATCCAAATAGTTAGTGGTATAAGAACAGAGTATAATGTTCAGTCGTTATACAGCAGAAATTATAGTAATAAGCCAGTAATAGTTGAAAATCCAAAGTTATCATTATTCCCATCAGTTAATTCTACATATAATTTTAATGAAAAAAATATTATAAGAATAGCTTATTTTCGTTCTATAAATCGCCCTGAATTTAGAGAGCTTGCACCATTTGCTTATTACGACTTTCAATTTAATAATGTCTTAATAGGTAACGAATATCTTAAAGATGCTTATGTGCAAAATATAGACCTACGTTATGAATTTTACCCAGAAACAACAGATATAATAAACTTTGGTATATTTTTCAAAAACTTTACAAATCCTATTGAAATGTACTATGTTCCAGGTTCAGGGAGTGGAGGCACAAGAAATTTCACATATAGAAATGCTCCTTCTGCATATAATATAGGGGTAGAAACAGAAATAAGAAAATCGTTAGCTGATATTATAGATAACAATAAATTATTTGAAAAAACAGGAATATTATTTAATGCTGCTATTATTAATAGTAATGTAAAACTTGGAGAAGAAGCAAAAGGGCAAAATAAAAACAGACCTTTAGTAGGACAATCACCTTATGTAATAAATGCAGGATTATATTACCAACATCCATACTTAGAAACACAAGTCAATATTGTATATAATGTAATTGGGAAGCGTATTTATGTTGTGGGAACTTATGGAATACCTGATATTTATGAAATGCCAAAAAACAACATTGACATAACGCTTATGACTAAATTGTATAAAAAAATTAAATTAACTTTAAACATTAACAATTTGCTTAATGCAAAAACTTTATTGATGCAAGATTCTAATGAAGATGGCAAAATAAACAAGTCAGATGAAATGATATCTCAATATAAATTAGGTAGAAACATAAATATTGGACTTTCATACAAGTTTTGATTTTAAATTAAAACCTTAAGATATTATTAACAATTATTTTAACTTACATTAAAATTAGCTGGTTTTATTTGCAATACATTAACTAAAAACTAAAATTAATATGAAAAAATTAGCAGTAATTTTAAGCACAACAATTATGGTTACTTCTTTGGGAATGTTTGTATCCTGTAAAAAGAAAGAAGGTTGTACCGATAAAACAGCGTTAAATTATGATCCAGATGCTAAAAAAGATGATGGATCTTGTGAGTATGCACAAGACACTGCATTAATTACTTTAGAAGGTAGTATTACTTCTAACAGAACGCTTGAAGCAAACAGAAAATATTTATTAAAAGGTTTTGTTTATGTTGAAAGCGGTGCAACATTAACAATTCAGCCCGGAGCAGTTATAAAAGGCGATAAGCAAACAAAAGGTTCGTTAATTATAAAAAGAGGTGGTATGATTATGGCTGTTGGAACAGCACAAAAGCCCATAGTATTTACATCAAATCAGCCGGCAGGACAACGTGACTATGGCGATTGGGGAGGCATTATTATTTGCGGTAAAGCTCCTGTTAATTTGCCCGGTGGCGAAGGGTTAATAGAAGGAGGACCAGATGCCTACTATGGAGGAATAAATCCTAACGACAATTCTGGGAAATTAAAATATGTTAGAATTGAATTTGCTGGTATTGCATATCAGCCAAATCAGGAAATAAATGGTTTGACCTTAGCAGGAGTAGGGAAAGGAACAGAAATATCGCATATACAAGTTTCATATAATGGTGATGATGCGTTCGAACTTTTTGGAGGGAGCATAAATGTTAAATATTTGGTTTCTTTTAGAAATTGGGACGACGATTTTGATACTGATAACGGATGGAATGGGAATGCGCAATTTTGTTTTGTTTTGCGTGATCCTAATATTGCAGATCAATCTGGTTCTAATGGTTTTGAAAGCGATAATGATGCGCAAGGAACACAAGCACATCCATATACAAGCGGTGTATTTTCTAACGTTACAATCTTAGGTCCAATAAGTCCATCAAATACACAATTTAATCAACAATACAAACGTGCTGCACATTTGCGTCGAAATACAA
>JBBIKO010000167.1:0-4980 GCA_037445415.1 Bacteroidota bacterium | reverse complement strand
AGATCCTGGATTTAAAAATGGTTGTAAAATAGTTTGTTTAGACGAACAGGGACGTTTACTTCATAACGAAACTATATACCCTCATCCTCCGCAGAATGAACGATTAAAGTCAGAAAAGAAGATTATTTCGTTAGTAGATTCGTATAAAATTGAATACATTGCTTTAGGCGATGGAACAGCAAGTAGAGAAACAGAAAAAATGCTATCTAATATAGCATTTAAAAAGCCTGTAAAAATATATGTTGCTAGCGAAGCAGGTGCTTCAATATACAGTACTTCGGATATAGCACGCAACGAATTTCCACAATATGATGTTACTGTTAGAAGTGCTATTTCAATTGGTCGCCGATTACAAGATCCACTTGCCGAACTGGTAAAAATTGATCCCAAATCTATAGGAGTTGGACAATACCAACACGATGTAGATCAAAAATTATTGAGACAAGCCCTTGAAGAAACTGTGTCAGAATGCGTTAATAAGGTTGGAGTTAATTTAAATACCGCAAGCATTCATCTTTTAAAATATGTATCAGGATTTGGTGAGAAAACATCACAATCAATTATTGAATATAGAAATAAAATAGTCCGTTTTAATGATATTCATGAATTGCTTAATATACCAAGATTTAAAGAAAATACATTTCAGTTGGCAGCTGGTTTTCTGCGAATTAAAAATGGAATAAACCCGTTAGACAACACAGGAATTCACCCCGAACATTATTTTATTGTAGAAAAAATGGCAAAAAACTTAAACGTAAACATAGATAATTTAGTTGGTAATAAGGAATTGTTAGAAAAAATAGACATTTTGAATTTTACAAGTGAAGAAATTGGAGAAATAACTGTAAAAGACATCTTGCATGAGCTAAATAATCCAGGTTATGATGTTCGCTTGAAAGTTAAAGTATTACAGTTTTTACCAGACGTTACAAAATTCGAAGATTTGAAAATAGGTATGGTATTGAATGGAATTATCACAAATGTAACATATTTTGGTGCTTTTGTAAATGTGGGTATTAAAGAAAACGGTTTAGTCCATATGTCAAATATTTCAAACGATATTATTTCTTCTCCACTTGAAAAAGTTCATATACATCAACACGTAAAAGTTAAAGTTATTGAAATTAATGAAAATCTAAGACAATATAAATTATCAATGAAAGACGTATATAATTAAATTATGGTATTTTAACTAACAGTGAATAAATTATATTAGTTTCGAGCCCTTCTTTTTACCTTCTGTAACATTCATTCCAATAATAAATTCATGGCTTCCATTTGTATATTTACGTAATGTACTTAAAGAATAATCAAAAGCATAACCTAAATAATATCTTTTATATTTTACACCAATCATTACCATCAAATCTTTACTTGAACGATAAGATACGCCTAACCAGTAATTTTTTTGATAAACACCTTTTACATTAACATCTACTTGCCATGGAGTTTGCATTGTTCCTTTTAGTAATAAAGAAGGTACTATTTCAATCTCTTCGTTTAATGAATAATTATAACCACCTGTTAAATAATAATGACGTATAATTGCGTTCTTTTCTACAGTACTATCACCAAAATCTATTTTAAATTCAATTAATTGAGTAGCAGATAAACCTGCAAAATATTTATCGTTATACAAATAAGCGCCAAAATCAGCATCAGGAACAAATTTATTAACTGTGCCATATGTCAATAAAGGATCTGAATCGTCTATTGGTTTAAAATTGGTTTGATCAAATTTAAACTGAAACGCTTTAAAAGCTAAACCAAGTGCAAGTTTAGATTCGATACTTCTTAGATTAATATGATAAGAACCACAAGCTTGAATTCCAGTTCGGTTCATTGCTCCAAATTTATCATTAAATAAATAGCCACCTACACCAACATTGTAAAATTCAAATAAATAATGTCCACTCAAAGCTTGTGTTGTTGGTCCATCGTCTATTCCTACCCATTGTCTTCTTACTGTAAGTATTACAGGCAAATTGTCTACACTACCAGCAACAGCAGGATTTAATAGAAAAGGATTCATCATAAATTGAGAATATAAAGGTAATTGTTGTGAATAGCTTTCTATGCCTATAATTAGTACAATAAATAAAAATATCTTTCTCATAATTACTTTTTTTTTATATTAACGAATTTTATAATATAAATATACGAGCCCATGGGTAAATCTTTACCATTATGTTTACCATTCCAACGATTATTGACAGAAATATAATCAAAACCTGTTCCTCTATATTCAAATAATTTATCGCCCCAACGCCCATATATTTCTATAGAAATTTGATTAAATGCTTGTATTCCTATTATTTCAAAATCATCATTTTTACCATCACCATTTGGTGTTATTACATTTGGAATTTGAAGTGGTATATCTACGAAAAATGTATCAACAGCAGTACACCCAAATGCATCAGTAACTGTAACTATATAGTTTCCACCACCAAGATTATTAATATCTTCTGTTGTAGCTCCTGTTGACCACAAATAACTATATGGCAACAAACCATTGTAAACGGAAAGATCAACTGCTGCAATATGATTTGTAACCGTTATATTTCCTGTTAAAATAATTGGAAGGGTATTTGACAAGGTTGCTATTGCTGTAGTATTACAGAAATTTGCATCTACAACTGTAACTGTATATGTACCAGGAGTTAAATTAGACAGAGTGTCGTTCACAACATTACCTGTCCATTGATAATAGTACGGAACTGTTCCACCTATTGCTTGAGCTACTAGCATTCCATCATTTGTATTGTAACATTTTGGATTTTTTATAATTACATTTACTTGAAGTGGAGATGGGTTAGTAACTTGCATTTCTGTTTGACTAATTGAACAGCCATTAGCATCGGTTACTGTTACAGAATAATTTCCTTGTTGTAAAGGAGAAATAGTTGGACTAATCATACCATTCGACCATATGTAATTATATGGAGCAATTCCACCACTTACTGTTAAAGCTATAATTCCATCGTTTGCATTATTACATGTTATATTTGTTATCTGATAACTTAAATTCAAAGGAGCAGGCTGCGTAATAGAAATTGTAGCCACACTACTACAACCGATTTGATCTGAAACAGTAACATTGTAAGAACCAGCTGGTAAATTTTGCTGTATAAGACTAGTATCTGAAGTATGCGACCAGTTTACTGTGTAAGGCGGAGTAATATTTGTAACTGTAATAGATATACTACCATTAGATTGCCCAAAACACAAAACATTAGATACTGTAGAACTTATTTGTGCAGAACCTCCTTGAAAGTCAACAGTAGCAGTAAAAATTTTTGTACAGGAATTAGCATCTGTAACTGTAACAAAATAATTTCCAGTAGAAACATTTGAAATTGAATTACTATTAGAACCCGTATTCCAGATATAATAATATGGCGAAACACCACCGGTTACAATTATACTTGCTGAACCAGGATTGCCACAAACTTCTGGAACGGTTGTAATATTAGCTGTTATTTCTGTTGGTGAAGTTAATGTTACTATTGCTGAATCCATACACGAGTTTGCGTCTCTAATAATAACCGAATAATTTCCTGCTGGTAAGTTATTGAAAACACTTGACGAAGACCATGTATTTCCATTATCAACACTATAATATTGTGCGCCATTAGCTTGTATTATTATTGAACCATCATTTCCACTATAGCAAGAAATATTATTAGTTACTATATTTATAATTTCTGGTGCAGGAATATTTCCAATGTTAACGTTAAAAACTTTAGTACAGTTATTTGCATCAGTAACAGTTACAAAGTATAAATTAGAATAGGCACTTATCGTATTAGTTGTGTTACCATTGCTCCATAAGTAATAGTAAGGAGCTACACCACCAGCTACATTGACAGTAGCAGAGCCCAAATTGCCGCACAATTCATCAATGGCAAAAAATGTAGCTGTAATTTCAGAAGGAGAAGTTATGTGAGCAATACCAGGCGCAATACACATACCAGCA
Organism: Bacteroidota bacterium; assembly: GCA_037445415.1. Lineage (GTDB taxonomy): Bacteria > Bacteroidota > Bacteroidia > Bacteroidales > GWA2-32-17 > Ch61. Next base: position 1,001 of record JBBIKO010000167.1, on the reverse strand, counting down.
TCTCTTACTAAGATAGGATAAGTTCCTGCTATTAAACCTGTAAAAGTGTTTGATGAAGACCATGTCTGTCCGTTGTCAATGCTATATTCAGTTGCACCCGTTGCAATGATTGTTATGCTACCATCATTTTGTCCATAACAACTAAGATTTGTCATTAAAATTTGATTAATTTGAGGTCCACTTGTTGTAGAAACTAGTATATTTGCCTGCGATACTTGACAGCCAGACGCATCTTGAACAACAACAATATGATTTCCTCCTGCAGCAACATTAGTAAATACATTTGAAGATTGAAATGGAGAACCGTTTAAACTATAACTTAAAGGAGAAGTGCCACCAGATGCTGTAACAGTTATGGTTCCATCTGGTTGGCCAGTACAAACAGATACAGGAGTTACTGAAATATTTGAAATAACTGGTGAAGGATTAACAGTAACAACTACATTTTGGGGTGAGCCAGTACAACCATTTGCACTAGCTGTGATTGTATAAGTAACAGTTTGAGCTGTACTTCCTGAATTATACAATGTTTGATGTATTCCATTTCCTGTTCCACTAGAATAACCAGTAATATTTGAGCCTCCTGTAGCCGTCCACGTAAAAGTAGCTCCTTGAACATTTGAATTTAAATTAATACTTGTTGAATTTCCACTACATATTAATTGCGAACTAACCGACGGTATAGCCGAAGGTATCGGATTAACAATTACAGTTGTACTAGCAATAGCAGAAGCACCGCATGCATCAGTAATTGTAACATTATAATTAGTGTTAGATCCAGGATTTACATTTATAGGATTAGAAGAATGTCCTGAACTCCAATTATAAGTTAATGGTGTTTGACCTCCATTTAATGTTGCACTAATTTGAACAGAACTACCAGCACAAATGTTGTATTCAGATGGCAAGCTAACAGAAAATGGAACAGAGTTATCTAATATTGTTCTAGTTTGATTTATAACATTGTAAGGTGGACATAAATTTGTAGTTATACCAAATAT
>JBBIKO010000166.1:0-5019 GCA_037445415.1 Bacteroidota bacterium | reverse complement strand
CCATATCATTTATCGTGAAATTATCCAACATTATTCTATCGATGTTTCCAATACTTAGTACCTGTTTCACTTCTTCTAAATTCTTTGTTTCTATTTCAATTTTTGTTTTTATTCTTTTTGTTTTTAAAAAATAAAAACATCTATTAAGAGCATTTTCAATACTCCCTGCAGCTGCAATATGATTATCTTTTATTAGAATTTGATCGTATAAACCCATTCGATGGTTGAAACCGCCACCTATTTTAACAGCTAACTTTTCGAAATAACGAAAACCTGGAGTAGTTTTTCTGGTATCGAGTATTTTTGCTTTTGTCCCTTCTATAGCTTTAACGTATTGATGTGTTGTAGTAGCAATACCACTCATACGTTGAACAATATTTAATATTAGTCGTTCTGCTTTTAACAAAATATGTGTATTTGTATAAACTTTTAATGCTATATTGTTATTTCCATCGCAATGAGTTCCGTCTTGAATAAGTATTTCAACAATTGCATTAGGTTCAAGGTACAGAAAAATATCTTTTGTAATAGAAACACCTGCTAAAATACCTTTTTCTTTGACGAGTAAATAAGCTTCTCCTTTTAAATCTTCTGGTATTGTGGCTAATGTAGTAAAGTCGCCATCGCCTATATCTTCTTCTAATGCTTTTTGAATAAAGCTCCTAATCAAATTATCAATCATTTTCTTTTTCTATTCTGAATTGATGAATGAGTGCAGTTTTTCCTTGACTTTTAATTAAAATAGAAACACGATATGTCCCTGTTGAAGTTGTGAGTTTACCAATATAATATTTAGCATCTTCCTTTCCTCCCTGATGAATAACACGAAAATTAGATGGTACATTTTTAGTAAAAAATTCTTTTAATAATGTTTCTGCTTGCGATTTACTGTAAATATCTTGTTTATCTAATATTGTTAATTCGACATTTACATTAAAATGTTTCGACAATTCGTGGGCATTTCCGTTTTTTATTGCAGAAATAATAGTTTCGGGTAAATCTGTAATATAAACACTTAAATATGTTAATAATGAAAAAATTATAAATGTTGTTTTCATAAATACTTAATTTGTACAAATATACATCAAAAAATAAACCATTTTATCATTATTAAAAAAAATATCATGTTGGTTTTAACGAAACTAAATATTATGCAATATTTTTTCTACCTTTGTTTGTGTTTAATAAGTTTAAAATAAAATCGTTATTACCGTTATTCGAAAGTTATAAAGTAGCTTCTCAAAGTTTGAAAATTAATAAACTAAGAGCTATTCTTACAATACTTATAATAGCTTTTGGAATTATGGCTCTTGTTGGGATACTTACAGCAATTGAAGCGATAAGAAGCTCTCTTAATTCAAACTTTACTAATCTTGGAGCAAATTCTTTTCGCATTACAAATTGGTCGTTTAAAAATACTCGTGGAAACCAAAACAGAATTGAATATAAAAATATAAGTTTTAGAGAAGCACAATTATTCAAAGAGCGTTTTGCGTTTCCGTCAATAGTTTCTATTTCTACGATTTGCTCGCAGCAAGCTGTTGTAAAATATAAAAGCAAAAAAAGCAATCCTAATATTTCTGTTTTTGGTGTTGATGAAAATTATTTTGTTCTTTCGGGATATGAAATAGAACAAGGTCGAAATTTTTCATTTCAGGAAATAATTCAAGGAAGCAATGTTGTAATTATTGGAAAAGAAATTCAAAGCACATTATTACCTTTAAATGAAAATCCAATAGGAAAAAAAATTCTAATAGGGAACTCTAAATACACTATTATAGGCACATTAAAAAGTAAAGGTACAAGTTTTGGCAGTAATAACGATAAAATATGTTTTATATCTATACAAAATGCTAAATTATTAAGCACTTCAACAAACCTGTCGTTTACTATAAATGTAATGCCAGCAAATCCTGAAAAACTAGATGAGGCAGTTTCTGAAGCTGAAGGTTTTTTTAGAATTATCAGAAAATTAGATGCCACACAGGCTTCAAATTTCGAAATTTCGAAAAGCGATAGTTTAGTTAATATGCTTATGGAAAATATTAAATATGTAACTATTGCTGCAACTTTAATAGGAATAATAACACTTATTGGTGCTTCGATAGGTTTAATGAATATTATGCTTGTTTCGGTTGCCGAACGAACTCGCGAAATAGGAACACGTAAAGCTATGGGGGCAAAACCATTACAAATTAGACAGCAATTTTTAATAGAAGCTATTTATATAGGTCAATTAGGTGGAATTTTTGGAATAATACTAGGAGTAATTATTGGAAATCTTATAGCAATTCTTATAGGTGGTCCATTTGTTATGCCATGGTTATGGATGATAACAGGAGTTATCTTATGTTTTTTAGTTAGTGTACTTTCTGGTTATATTCCTGCAAATAAAGCAGCAAAACTAGATCCAATAGAAGCATTACGATATGAATAATTTACATTAGAATTTTATTTATTATGATTTAGGATAGAGGAATTTTGATATCTTCTTCGGACATATATTGAAAATAGCTGCTTAAGTCAAATTTGCTTTAATATTTTCTATATTGGCTTTTAGTTTTTTTAAACCTATTCGTTTGAATATGGTATTCTTAAAATTTTTTTTAAAAGTAGATGAGTTTAATTCATGCCAATTTTCTTTGTTCCAAAAAACGTATTCATTAGGTTTATACCAATTGTTATTGGATTTATTGTTTTTATTAAACGGGCAAATTAGTTGGCAAATATCGCACCCAGCAATATAGTTGGTTTTATTTGGCATAAAAAAATTAATGCCTCGCAGTTCTATTGTTGTGTATGATATACAACGCGAAGGATTTAAAATATATGGTTTTTCTATTGCGTAAACAGGACAAGCATTAATACATAAATTGCAATCATCTGGGCACGATTGTTGTATAATATTATCTTGTATAAGTTCTATGTTTGTTACAATACCACCAATAAAAACAAAAGAGCCTAAACGAGGGTTTATAAGTAAAGTATTTTTCCCTATCCAACCTAAGCCTGCTTTAACAGCATAAGCCTTTTCGAAAACAGCAGATGTGTCGCAAAATATTTTACCTTCAGCAGAAGGAAATATTTCTTTTATAAAGAACAATAATTCATAAAGTTTGCTTTTAATTATATAGTGATAATCGTTAGAATATGTGTAGTAAGATATTTTATAATTCGATTTTGTTTGAAAAGCTGATGGGTAATAATACGATAAAACAATTACAACGGACTTAGCGTTATTAAAAAAAAACTTAATATTTTTTCTTTGCTGGATGTTTTTTTCAAGATATTTTAAATCTCCATGTTTATTTTTTGAAATAATGTTTTCTAATACAATAGCTTCTTTTTCAAACACATGTGGTGTTGTAATACCAACATCATCGAAACCAATTTTAAGAGCATTTTGTTTAATTAGTTTAGTGAGGTTAGCTTTAAACATAAATTATTAAAAATCGCCATTGGTACGAGAAGAACCATAGCCTCTCATAATTCCGCGTGTAGAATTTCTGATAAAAAGCACTATATCGTCTTTTTCTTTTGATGCTGGTAATTCTTTTTCTATGTATTCAAGTGCCTGAGAAATATTCTTGTTTTTTAAGTAGAGAACACGATATATTTCTTGAATTTGCTGAATTTGTTCGTTTGTAAAGTTTCTTCTTCTAAGTCCAATGGAATTTATTCCGATGTAACTAAGTGGTTCGCGTGCTGCTTTTACATAAGGAGGTACATCTTTTCTTACTAAGCTACCACCAGAGATGTAACATTGTGCTCCGATATTAACAAATTGATGAACAGCAACTAATCCACCAAGATTAGCAAAATCTTCAACAATAACATGTCCTGCTAAAGTAGTATTGTTGGCTAAAATACAATTATTTCCAACAATGCAATCATGAGCTATGTGTACATAAGCCATTAGCAAACAATTACTACCAACGACTGTTTTGTAGCTTGCTTTTGTTCCTCTGTTTATAGTAACAAATTCGCGTATCGTTGTATTGTCTCCAACAATGGCAACAGTGTCTTCTCCATTAAATTTTAAATCTTGAGGAATTGCGGAAATAACAGCACCTGGAAAAATTTTACAATTTTTTCCAATTCTTGCTCCTTCCATAATAATAGCATTAGACCCAATCCAAGTTCCTTCACCAATTTCAACGTTTTTCTCAATGGTTACGAATGGGTCAATAATTACGTTATTTGCAATTTTTGCTTCCGAATGAATATATGCTAAAGGCTGCTTCATATATTATTTTTGTTTTTCTTGTTTTCTTGAAATTTGAGCTGTTAATATCCCTTCTGTAGTAACAGCATCGCCAACAAAAGCTGTGCCTTTCATTGTAGCTATGCCTCTTCTAACAGGATTAATTAGCTCTAATTTAAAAATTAAAGTATCGCCCGGTACAACTTTTTTCTTAAATCTTACTTGATCAATTTTTAAAAAGTAAGTTGCGTAGTCTTCAGGATTTGGTACAGAATTTAAAACTAAAAGTCCACCCACTTGTGCCATTGCTTCTACTATTAAAACTCCAGGCATTACAGGCTCGTTTGGGAAATGTCCGATAAAAAAAGATTCGTTGTACGTTACGTTTTTTAAACCAACTATGCTGTTTTCATCTATTTTTAGTATTTTGTCAACTAATAAAAAAGGATAACGATGTGGCAAAAGTTTTTGAATATCGTTAATATCCATTATGGGTTTAACAGAAATATCGGTAACAGGGGAAGTTGGTTTTATTTTTTCTCTTTTAATATACTGGTACAGATGTTTTGCTAATTCATAATTTGCTTTATGTCCAGGCTTTTTAGCAATTATTTTCCCTTTAATATACGTCCCAACGAGTGATATATCACCAATGAAATCGAGTAATTTGTGTCTTGCAAATTCATTGCTAAAATGTAATGAAGTTTGATTTAGCAAACCGAGTTCTGGTTCATAATCGAGATGAGGTTTATTGAGTAAGTCTGCAATTTCATTTATTTCTTCTTTTTTTAATTTTTTATCAACAAGTACTATTG
>JBBIKO010000165.1:1120-5021 GCA_037445415.1 Bacteroidota bacterium | reverse complement strand
AAAAGATTTAAAAGTGTTTCGCCGAAAAAGAAAAAAAGTAGCATTATTCCGCATGCAACTAATGTAGCTTTGCCCGATTCAATTTTACCATATTTTTCTTTTAAATTTATAATAATTGGTATAGAGCCTGTAATATCTATCACAGCAAAAAGAACCATAAAAGCCGAAAAAATTTCTTTTACACTTATATGTTGAAAAATTTCCATTTCACTAATTTACATTTAATTCCGACATTAAGTTTTTGGCTTCTGCAAATTTTTCTATTATAAACAAAACATAACGTATGTCAACACAAATAGTACGTTGCAACGAAGGTTCATAAAAAATATCACCACTCATAGCTTCCCAATTGCCATCAAAGGCAATACCTATAAGGTTACCATAAGCATCTAAAACTCCACTTCCACTATTTCCACCAGTTATATCGGTATTTGTAATAAAACAAACAGGTATTGTGTTGTTTTTTGCATAATTTCCAAAATTCTTAGTTTCATAAAGTTTTTTTAATTTTTCCGGTACTTTAAACTCTTCGTTATTTGGATCTTCTTTCTCTATTATACCATCAAGAGTAGTATAATACTCGTAACGAATTGCGTTACGAGGAAAATAATCTTTAACTTTACCGTAAGTCAAACGAATTGTTCCATTTGCATCAGGATAAAAAATACTGTCAGAATACATTTCCTTTTGTGCTTTTACCCATAAACGTTTGGCTTCGTATAAACTGTCGGACGATAACGGATTAAACATATACCAAAAAGAAGCTTCTTGTAAAATCCCAAAAAAAACGTCATTGTATATTTTCGATATATTCTTTTCTGTTAAGTTGTTAATAATGTTTAACAAGCGGTTTTTATCAGAAAATATTGAAGTTTTATATAAATTATCAGCATACTTTTTAAAGTCAAATTTGTATTTTTTTTTGACTTCGCTTATAAAACTCAATTGATAGTCTTCTGGAATTTCTTTTGTATAAATTTGCATCAAATTGATAAACAATTGTTTATCTGTTTCAACATCAAAATCTTTATAAAAATCGTTTACTACACCAAGCAATTTTTCTTTAACTAAATAAAGGGAATCTTTTGGTACTAAATTTATTTCGTCTAAATAAGGAAAAATTAACATAGGAAACAATACTAACTCACTACCCTGAAACAATGCCTCATTAAAAAACAAAAATATTTTATAAAAATTGTAGTTTTTATTGTAATGTTCTTCTATGTATGGTAAAATCCACTGATATTTTTTTAATCGTGAGCTATCTTGTTTAATCCATTCCAAAAAAATTTTTTCTTGATTTTCTTTTTTTTCTAGTACTTTATTCCGTTTTAATTGTTCTAATTGTCCGATGTAATACTTATAATAATTCGAGCATTCACTATATTTTGCAGCATATTGTAATTTAATCTTCTCCGAATTTTTCATTTGTTTATTAATTACGTCAAGTTTTTTTTCTCTTATTTTAATTGTATATGGAGCTGTTATATTCATAACATTCTTAACTTCGTACGAAGTATAATAACGATTTGTTGCTGCAGGAAAACCTAAAATCATAGCATAATCATCTATTTCAACTCCCTGGCTATTTATTTTTAAGTATTTTTTTGGCATAAACGGAACATTGTCTTTATGATATTTAGCTGGTTTGCTATCGGGCGAAACATAAATTCTAAATAAGCAAAAATCACCTGTATGACGTGGCCACATCCAATTGTCGGTATCGCCACCAAATTTGCCTATATCAGAAGGAGGTGCTCCTACTAAACGTACATCATAATAAGTTTCGTATAAGAACAATAGATATTGATTTCCTTCAAACATTCTTGATACAATAGTAAAATATGGTTCATCGCTGTACGGAGAAAGAACTTGATTTATGCGGTTTTGTATTATTTGGTTATTATAATTTAAATCGTTAATTGTATCTAAATCTGGCGTTATAATTTGATTAGTTACGTCAATAATTTGTAATAAAATTGAAACGCATAATTTATCATTTGGAAGTTCTTCATTAATATTTTTTGCCCAAAAGCCATCTCTAAGATAATTGTGTTCAAGTGTACTATGTTTTTGTATATAAGAATAACCACAATGATGATTTGTTATAACAAGTCCTTTATTAGAAATAATACTTCCCGAACAAAAGAAGCTTAAAGGATTGTCGTATGTGCCAAAACCTACAATAGCATCTTTTAACGAAGCCTTATTTATGTTGTATATATCTTCAGGGCTAAGTTTAAAACCTTGTTTTTTTAAGTCTTCGTATTTTTTATCAATAAGCGAAAGAACCCACATTCCTTCATCTGCCTTCAACAAAGTAGAAGCACACAGAAAAATTAAATAAAAAAATTTTTTCATAAATATTTTTTTCTTGTTGTAAAGTTATGTATAATTTTTCTTGTTTTACTCTTTATTTTTTGTATCAATAATAATTGTTACAGGTCCATCGTTAATAAGTTCAATTTGCATATTTGCACCAAAAATCCCTGATTTTACGACTTTACCTAGTTCCATTGTTATTTCTTCAATAAAATATTCGTATATAGGAATTGCTAATTCGGGTTTTGCCGCTTTTACATAAGAAGGACGATTTCCTTTTTTTGTTAAAGCATGAAGTGTGAATTGGCTTATAACTAATAATTCGCCATTAATATCTTTAACCGATAGGTTCATTATTCCATTTTCATCGGGAAAAATTCGGAGGTTAACTATTTTTTTTGCAAGCCAGATAGCATCTTCTAAGGTATCAATATCTTCTACCCCAACAAGTACAAGTAAGCCGCAATTAATTGATGAATGTATTTTAGCATTAATCTCAACAGAAGCACTTTTTACTCTTTGAACAACTGTTCTCATATATTTGGAATAAAAGCATTCTCAATATGTTGAATTTGACATGAATCTTCTTGTAATATAATAGCAATAACATCAAATCTAATTTCTTTAAAATTTGAATAACTTTCGATAAAAGCTTCTGTTGCTTCAATTAACAAATTTTGCTTTTTTCTGTCAACAGCATCTTGAGGCTGCGAAAAAAAATTGTTTGAACGGGTTTTTACTTCAACAACTACAAGTATTTGATCTTTTAGTGCAATTATGTCAATCTCTTTATGTTTAAATTTCCATCGAGTTTTTAAAATATCGTAACCTTTACATCGTAAAAATTCCAATGCAATTTGTTCTCCTTTACATCCTTTTTCTATATGTTTAAAATTGTTCATAATTTTGGTAAAATAAATGAAACTTTTTAAGTTTTTAAAACGTTTTATTCATAATTTCAAAATAAACTAATTAGTAATGAAGATTTTTTATTTTTTCCTTTTAATAATCAATTTTTTATATATTAAAAGCCAAACAAGTAATGAGGGTTATATCATACCCAGTTCTCGTCCTTTCGAAGGATTTATTTTCTTTTCAATGGAACTAATTACAGATACTTTATATTACACATACTACATTAAAGATCGTATGGTTCGTTTGGACGAATATAATCGCTGCAAAGATTGCAAAATTCCTAATAATTACATATTATTCGATTTGAATAAAAAAACAATAACTATTATAAACCCTTTACGAAAAATGTACTTGAATATTAATCCAAAACCATACAAAGAAAGAACAGATATTGATGAAAATTATAAAATTATAAAGACAAATAATTACAAAAAAATTTACGGTTACAAATGTTATCAGTGGAGAGTTAGAAATAAGATTGAAAATACAGAGGTTTCGTATTGGGTTGCTTTCGACAATTTTGATTTTTTTGTTGATTTTTTAAAACTTTTTAATCGCTCCGAAAAACATGCTCAATATTTTTTACTTATACCCGAAACAAAAGGATATTTCCCTTTGCTGAGCGAAGAACGCACAACTTTGAGAGAACAAAAAATGACTTTAC
>JBBIKO010000165.1:0-1109 GCA_037445415.1 Bacteroidota bacterium | reverse complement strand
TCAACGTAAAACCATAGAGAAGAGCCTGTTTCAAATACCAAAAGATTATAAAAATTTCGAAGAATAATGAAATGGTACTTCGATTTTGTTCATTGGCTTGAAAAAAATCAGACAGCTTGTTTTTATAAAAAATATATTGGAATAGAATGTCCAGGATGTGGAGCACAACGAGCCTTTATTGCTTTATTAAAAGGAAATTTTTTTGAAAGTTTTCAAACATTCCCAGCTTTAATTCCTTTAATATTAATGTTTATTTTCCTTATAATGCATTTGATTTTTCGATTCAAAAATGGAGCAAAAATTTTATTATTTGCTTTTATTGTAAATACCTTTATAATTTTACTAAACTATATTTACAAGTTTTTTCTTTTATAAAGTATCTAAAATAGCTGTTAAGTTAGCATCACTTATAACAGTCATCGTTACTGGGAAAGATGTATTTTGATTTATTATACCTTGCCAATAATAATGATATAATTGTTGTTGACGGGTTCCTATGAGAATAACTTTTGCTTTTTCTCCTGTTGGGAAAATATTTGTTGTTTGATTATAAACTTTTATCAAACTTTTTAAATCTTGCATATATATATAAGTTGCCACATTTTGAAGATTATCGGTTGTAGATGTAAAAGAAACAATAACATTAGTTGGATTTTGTATGGTTTGTTTGCTATTGCTAATCCATCCAAGTTTAGTAATTAAACCTAAATATCCGTATGAAGTTGTATCAAAATTACCTGGAGGATTAGGATCCCAATTTATATTACCAGATTGGTTGCTACCATAATATATTTTCATATTTGGAAGTTTTTGTTGTGCTGGCATTTCTATTGTCCAAGTTTTTCCAGGTCGTAAAAGAAGTTCTTGTCCATTCTTAAAAGCTTGTATTCTAACTATGCCAGCTGTAGTTAAAGGGACATTACTTGCAACATTCGACATTTTATAATAAATCATATCTTTTGGAGTATATAACTCTATTAGTTTTACAATAAAAGGGAAATATACACTATCGCCATTTGGATACATCAAATTGCTCTTTATTGCCCAAATTTTTGTTCCTTGTTGACCAATAATAGGTCCTTGTCCGTTGGTATCAATAACAAATTCTT
>JBBIKO010000164.1:4726-5029 GCA_037445415.1 Bacteroidota bacterium | reverse complement strand
TTTAACTAATACTACTACAGCTGCTATTTTTATTTATCAAGGAAATAATTTTGTATTTGTAAACCCTGCTTTTGAACAAATTAGTGGATATACATTTGAAGAACTAAAAGAAATAAATTTTTGGGATATAGTTCACCCCGACCATAGAGAATTAGTAAAAGAAAGAGGGTTAAGAAGACAAGCAGGCGATCCTATACTGAATACATATAATTTCAAAACAATAAGAAAAGACGGAGACACAAGATGGATTAAATTTAGTGGAGCATTATTATCGCAATACAAAGGGAAGCCAGCCGCTATTGC
>JBBIKO010000164.1:0-4708 GCA_037445415.1 Bacteroidota bacterium | reverse complement strand
TGATATGGTTGATGCCGAAAACAAATTACAAGAAATAATTAGTCAACTAGAAGAAAATGAACTACAATTAAAAGTTCAAAATGAAGAATATATTTCCATAAACGAAGAACTTAGACAAACCAATCAACAAATGCAACGACTGAACGAAGAACTTATAAAAGCAAAAGAAAAAGCCGAAGAAAGTGATAGATTAAAATCTATATTTCTTAACAATATTTCACACGAAATTCGTACTCCATTAAATGCTATTTTAGGTTTTACCGAACTTTTACAAAAACGAATAGCTAATAATGATAAATCAATATTATATTTAAACATTATTCATTCAAGTGGTAAACATTTACTTAATGTAATAACTAACATAATAAATACTGCAACTATTGAAGCTGGAGAAGAAAAAGTTCATTTAGAAAAAATAGAACTTAACAAACTAATTGAAACAGTAATAAATTCATTAAAGCCACTGTCGGCAAATAAAGATGTAGAAATTATATTTAATAAACTTGACGATAAATTTGCTAACATATTATCAGATGAAACTAAGTTAAATCAAATTTTTATAAACCTAATTAATAATAATTTCAATTAAAATTGAATCGCTGTTATTATATATATATATAAAAGACACGGGTATAGGCATAAATAAAGATATACTACCTTTTATATTTGAGCGTTTTATTCAGGTAGGCGATTTAACGAAGAAACACTCTGCAAGCGGCATGGGCTTGGGATTGTCTATTGTAAAATCTTATGTAAACATACTAGGAGGAAATATCTCTGTAAATTCAGAACTAAACAAAGGGACAGAATTTATTATAGAACTTCCATACTTGCCTGTTGAAATTAAAAAAGAATCTTCCGATATTTTAAAAAATATAGAATTAAAAGGTGATGGAAAAAAGTTATTAATAGTTGAAGATGTTGCTGACAATGCTGAACTCATTAAAGAATATTTGATGCCATATAATTTTAATATTTTATTTGCAAACAATGGTTTAAAAGCAATAGAAATTGTAAAAAATCATAAAGATATTAGTTTGATTTTATTAGACATAAAAATGCCAGAAATGGATGGATATGAAGTATGTAGAAATATTTTTCAAATAAATCCAAATATCACAGTTATAGGCATTACTGCTTTTACTCAAGAAGAAGAATTAAACAAAATGAAATTTTGTGGAATGAAAGCAATATTATCAAAACCTTTATCAAAAGATATACTGATTCAAACATTAGAAAATTTTCTTAACTAATAAAATATTGGATGTAAAACAGTATCACCAGCAGGAATAAATAAAGTATCGTTATGCGGATTGCTATATTGTCCATTTGAATATACCCACAAAATATAAGCATAACTACCACCATATACAGGACAAAACCAAGTTGTATCAACACCAGTACCATCAAAAACACGCTGATTTGTTATACAGCAAGTGTTACAATTGTTATAAGGTAAATTTAATTTGTAATATAATTGATCGTTTACCGACTGATTACCTACATTTTTTATTATAGTCTTTAACCACGATAAGGAGTGCATATCTATATTAACATAATATTCATCGCCAGGATTTAAGCTTTCTGGATTTATTAATTTTTCTTGATTGAAACACCCTTCTTTTGTTAAAACAATCTTTAACGTGGAAAAAACTTGCTTTTTAAATTTTAAACTAAAAGTCCCATCAATTGAAGTAATAGCTGTTGCTAATTTTTCTTGTTGATTTTGAACTACTCCACTACTTATCTTTGTTCCATAAAGAACTAATGATACTTGAGATATTGGCGTGTTTAATTCTTTATTTATAACTTTTCCTGAAATAATATAATTTTCATCTTTTTTCTTGCAAGAAAACACAAGAAAAAACAATATCAAAATTATAAGCAATCTCATAATTTTACTAAGTTAACATATTTTTTATTTACGACCAAAATCTGCCGGTATTTCTCCCCATTTATTTGTATCCCATTTATATATTTTGTTTGAATATTCATTTTCTTTCAACCAATTTTCAGCTCGCTTAATTAGTTCAAATAAATATTCATTATTATTATTTCTTTCTAATTTTGTGTTAACTTTTTTGTACAAAACCCAAATAATAGCAGTTCTACTATCGCTAAAAATAGGAAAATCCCAATTGTTTTTTTTGCAAAGAGCTAATGCATGAACTATAGCTAAAAATTCACCTACATTATTAGTAGCCTTGTTTATAGGTCCATTTTTAAAAATTTCAACTTTTTCATGTAACAACACACCACGATATTCCATTTGCTTTGTTAGACTACTATATGCAGCATCTACACAAATACCATAAGCAGGATAATCATCGGCAATAAATTCGTTTGTGTTTTTTAGTTTGTCTGGATGTTTTAAAGCAAATTTTGCTTCTTCTAATGTTTTAAAAGATTTGTAAGAAGCCCCTGAAAATCCTTCAACTTGTTTTTTACATTCTTCCCACGAAGTAAAGATACCCGTTTGCCTACCTTTCCATACAACAAAATATTTTGATGTCATAAAATAATTTATTAGTGAATATCTATACTGTGCAACATATACAACATGTGTTGTAATTGTGGTAATATTTCAGTCATATATTCGTTACACGCTTTAGCATTACCAGGAAGAGTAAAAATAAAAGTATTTGCGTTAATACCAGCCACTCCACGACTTAACAGTGCTTGTGGTTTTTGTGTGCCATATTTCACTCTTATGTATTCCATAACACCAGGTATTTCTTTATCAAGCATGGGTCTAACAGTTTCTATAGTAATATCTTTCGTACTAATACCTGTTCCACCTGTTGTAAAAACAAAATCGTATTTTTTTTCTATTGCAGTCGAAAGCAATTGTTTAAGTTTTTCTGAATCATCTGGAATTAAATTGTATGATATTTTAAATTGTTGTTGTTTTTCTTCAAAATATTTTTCTATTAACATATTAATAAGTTTTCCACTTTTATCTTCATATTCTCCTGCCGCCGCACGATCACTTAAAGTAATAATCATACAATTATAAACTTTAGGTAAATAAAGTAATGAATCGCCTTTATGAAGAACACCTTCCTTTAATACTTTAAGAAAAATTCCTTCTTTTGGCATTACACAATTGCCAACTTGCTGAAATATAGAACAACCATCGCCATGACATGCTTTACCAATTTGAGTAACCATAAATTCTAAATTATATCCGGTAAACTTATCAAGAGGTTTACAATTAACAAGTTCCATCCCTTGTGTAGTAATATTTTCGGCAAATTCACCTGGGTGGACTTTTCTGCCCAATATATTTTCAAATTTTTGCACACTTTCCATGGATAACATGCTTATTTGCCTATGCCAAGTACCGAAATGAGCATCGCCCATTATACCTTTAAAACTAAAAAATGCATTATCTGTTGGTATCTTAATTGTTCCTTTTTTTTCAGATATATTTATCGAAATTACTTTTATTTCATTCATTTAAAAATCTGTTTTAATTTTTTCAACAAGACATATTTCCGATATTTTCATTTTCTTATCTACAGCTTTACACATATCGTAAATAGTTAATAAAGCAACAGAAACTGCTGTTAATGCTTCCATCTCTACGCCTGTTTTAGCATCGCATTCAATTGTAGATTTAACAATAATGCAATTTTCAGTTATTTCAAATTCTATATCGGCAAAATTTATATTTATATTATGGCATAACGGTATAAGAAATGATGTTTGTTTTGCTGCATGTATTCCAGCAATTTTAGCAACATTTAAAACATCTCCTTTGCTAATTTGAAGTTTTTTTATTTGTTCAATAGTTCCTTCATTCATATAAATAATACCTTGCGCAATAGCCTTGCGTTTCTGTATTTTTTTTTCAGTAACATTTACCATTCTGGCATTGCCATCAGCATCTAAATGCGAAAAATTCATAGTATTTTTGCAGTAAAGTTAATTAAAGTTATGTTTCTAAAAAAAGTTGTAATTTTACGCAAAAAAATGTTGCAATTGATATTTTTATTATTATTAACAATCTTCTTTTTTTCGTGCTCAACAGTTAAAGTTTATCATACAAGTCAATTAACAAAGTTTCCTAAAAATTATTTTGTGTATGTTTTACCAAAAACTGAAATTACAGTAGATGTTGTTGTAGAGAAAATAATCTATAATAAAGGTCCATTTGCTCAATATTCCGAAAAATATCTTGGAATTTCAAATGTTTCTTTAACAAATTATGAACGTTATTATATTAAAGATATAAAATTAAATACTTCATTAGTTGCAGACAGCGAACAAATATTTGTAATAACTTTTAAAAATAAATTGCCTTGGAAATCAATTACACAAACCAACGACGGAATAATAACAAATCTTAACACTATAGAAAAGAATTTTTCAGTTACACATTTACAAAAAAGAAATTACATTGAAAAAAATAAACTCAATGACAATATATTTTATATAGAACTTTCTAAATCGCCTTTTGTTAAAGAAAAAATAGATATTTTTACTGTTGATGTTTCTTTTATATCATTAGAAAAAATTTTACCTACAATTTTAAAAATTAATAAAGAATACATTTGTTGGCACATTATCACATTAGTAAAACCACAATTTGAATGTTCTGTTAAAGCTTTAAAAAATGGTATTGTCACAAAAACAGAAGATCGTCTCTTCGCTGTTAATAAAATATCAACTTTCGCCCAAAAAATTGGATTAAAAGAAATTTTTA
>JBBIKO010000163.1:2852-5041 GCA_037445415.1 Bacteroidota bacterium | reverse complement strand
TCCTTTTAATCGCCAACTTGTTCCCTGCTGAACAACTGCTCTTAACAGTTCTATCATTTTATATGTTGTTTGTTCGCTAATAGCTTCATTTCTTTGTGGGCGAAATGTTGCCAACACGTTACCATTAGCATCTGTAATTCTTGTTACGTAAATGGGTTGTACATAAATTCCTTTATTAGCAAAAACAGAAAATGCAGCTGCCATTTCGACTAATGAGATTTCAGAAACTCCTAAACATATAGCTGGTACTGGATCTATTTTGCTTCTAATTCCAATTTTTCTTACTAAGTTTATTACAGCGTATGGATTATATCTTTTCATTAGCCATGCAGAAATATAGTTAACAGAGTTTGCCAATCCCCACCTTAATGTTACCATTTGCCCGTCTCGTTTGGTCGGACCACTATTTTTCGGTGTCCATACATTGCCATCTGGTAGCTCAAACGAAACGGGAATATTTGGAACTTCATAACAAGGAGAATATCCTTCTTGCATAGCCAAAGAGTACAAAAAAGGTTTAAAAGTTGAACCCACCTGTCGCTTAGCCAATGTAGCTTGGTCAAATGCAAAATATTTATAATTTATACCACCAACGTAAGCTTTTACATAGCCAGTGTTTGGTTCCATAGAAAACAAGCTAGTTCTTAAAAAATGTTTGTGGTGTTTAATAGAGTCGTAAGGAGATAACAATGTATCTTTTTCGCCTTTCCAAGTAAAAACTGTTGTGGGTATAGGAGTATGAAAAACTTTTAAAATTTGTTCTTCAGATAAGCCTTTATTTTTTAATATTCTATATCGCTCAGAACGTCTTATAGAAGTCGTCATTATTTGTTTTATTTCTTCATCTGTTAAATTCCAAGCAAATGGTGCTTTTTTTCTTCCTTTATGTTCTTTATCAAATGCTGGTTGTAAAAACAAAGCTAAATGTTGATAAATTGCTTCTTCTGCATACCGTTGCATTCGAGAATCTATTGTTGTGTAAATTTTTAGACCATCTTTATATATATCGTAATGACTACCATCTGGCTTTCTATTTTTGTTGCACCATCCATATAAGGGATTGGTTTCCCAGTCTAATGAATCTTCGTAATATCGTTGTTGGTCTAAATAATCATCTTTGTTGGGTTTGCTTGCTGTTAATAACTGCCTTAAATACTCACGAAAATATGTAGCAATTCCTTCTTTATGATCAACTCGTTGAAAATTAATTTTTATTGGCAATTGGATTAAGGAATCGAACTGATTTTTTGAAATAAATCCGTATTTATACATTTGTTTTAAAACTACATTACGTCTTTCTTTGGTTTGTTCTGGCCTTCGAATGGGATTGTGAAGCGAAGGGTTTTTGCACATTCCAACAAGCATAGCTGCTTGTTCTATATTCAGTGAATCAGGCGAAGTATTAAAATAAACCTTTGCAGCAGATTTTATTCCAACAGCTAAATATAAAAAATCGAATTTATTCAAATACATTGTTAAGATTTCTTCTTTTGTGTACCGTTTTTCCAGTTTTATAGCCATTACCCATTCTCTTTGTTTTCTTATAATTTTTTTTATAATGCCAGAAAAATTTTCGCGAGGAAAAAGCATTTTTGCTAATTGCTGAGAAATTGTGCTCCCTCCACCTTTCTTACCAAAGTTAAGTAATACTCTAAAAATTGCTTTTAAATCAACTCCCGAGTGATCATAAAATCGAATATCTTCAGTTGCAATAAGTGCATTAATAACATTTGGCGAAATTTCATTGTATTTGACCGAAGATCTGTTTTCTTTAAAATATGTTCCAAGAATAACTCCGTCGCTTGATACAACTTCTGTTGCTAATTGGTTTTTAGGATTTTCTAGCTCTTCAAAACTTGGCATATAGCCTAAATAACCTTCGGAAATAAGATAAAAGAAAATAATGATAAAAATAATTGGTATAGAAAATACGGACCCACTTTTTTATTGTTTTTTCTTGGTTTTTAATGGTGTTCATGAAATTGAATTTGTTTTAATAAAAATCACTAAATTGCACCCCAAATTTATAAAATTAAATGGTACAAAATTTAGTTATAGTAGAATCTCCTGCAAAAGCAAAAACTATCGAAAAATTTTTGGGAAAAGATTTTGTTGTAAAATCGAGTTTTGGTCATATTCGCGATTTAAATAAAAGTAAAATAAGCATTGATATTGAAAATAACTTTACT
>JBBIKO010000163.1:2511-2842 GCA_037445415.1 Bacteroidota bacterium | reverse complement strand
ATTTATGAAGTACCAAAAGAAAAGAAAAAAATTATTTCAGAGTTAAAAAAAATATCTAAAGAAGCAAAAATAATTTGGCTGGCTTCTGACGAAGATCGAGAAGGAGAAGCAATTTCATGGCATTTAGCCGAAGAACTTGAAATACCAAAGGATAAACTTAGACGCATAGTATTTCACGAAATAACTAAAGAAGTAATAGAAAATGCTATCATAAATCCTAGAGATATTGACCTTAATCTTGTTAATGCACAACAAGCAAGAAGAATACTCGATAGAATAGTTGGATATGAACTTTCGCCGCTTTTATGGAAAAAAATTAGAAAAAATTTAT
>JBBIKO010000163.1:0-2501 GCA_037445415.1 Bacteroidota bacterium | reverse complement strand
GTAGAGTGCAATCCGTTGCTGTTAGAATTATTGTAGAACGTGAGAGAGAAATTCAAAATTTTTCCTATGATTTTCGCTATAAAATAACTGCTAATTTTATACTTAACACCAAAGAAAATGGTGCCTCAGAAATTAAAGCAGAACTCAATACACAATTTAAAGAAAAAGAAGAAGCTATAAAGTTTTTAAATGAGTGCAAGAATACAGTATTTAAAGTTATTGATGTGCAGACAAAACCTTCACAAATTACTCCACCACCTCCTTTTACAACAAGCACTTTACAACAGGAAGCTTTTCGCAAATTAGGATTTTCAGTTTCTCAAACTATGATAATAGCTCAAAAATTGTATGAATCAGGCTACATTACATACATGAGAACAGATTCTGTACATCTATCAAGCTTAGCTATAAATGCGGCTAAAAAGGAAATTGAAAAACTATTTGGTAAAGAATATCACAAGAGCCGTCAATATCAAACAAAAACAAAAGGAGCACAAGAAGCTCACGAAGCTATACGACCCACATATTTTTCGAACCAAACAATAGAAGGCACACCTCAAGAAAAAAAACTATACGAGCTTATATGGCAAAGAGCTATAGCTTCGCAAATGAAAGAAGCCCAAATAGAAAAAACAACTATTGCTATTCAACTAAATAATTCTACACATAAATTTATTGCTGTTGGTAAAGTCATTGTTTTCTATGGTTTTATGAAGTTGTATAAAGAGACTAACGACGAAGAAAATGAAACTAACGACGAAGAAACCATTATTCCAAATATTTCAGTAAACCAAATTCTATATCCTAAAATTATTCAAGCAACTCAAAAATATAATCATGCTCCACTAAGATATACAGAAGCAAGCTTAGTTAAAAAACTTGAAGATCTTGGCATAGGACGTCCTTCAACTTATGCACCAATAATTTCAACTATACAACAAAGAGGATATGTTATAAAAGCAAATAAACTAGCGTCATACAGAGACATTCAAATTATACAGCTCGAAAACAATAAACTAACAGAAAAAATTAAAAAAGAATCTTACGGTTATGAAAAGGGCAAATTAGTTCCAACCGATACAGGAATTATTGTTAACGATTATCTTTTATCTGTTTTCCCTGAAATAATTGAATACAATTTTACAGCCAATATTGAAAAAAAACTCGATGAAATTGCCGAAGGAAAACTTCAATGGGTTATTTTATTAAAAGAATTTTATTCCGAATTTCATCCAAAAATAAAAGAACTCGAAAAATCAAAAGAAAAAGTCAATCAAGAGAAGTTTTTGGGACTAGATCCTAAAACAGGAAAGAAGGTTTATGCAAAGTATGGAAAATTTGGACCAATAATCCAACTCGGTGAAAGCAGTAAAGACGATAAACCACGATTTGCTCCCCTAAAAAGAAATCAGCTTATTGAGACAATTACACTCGAAGAAGCTCTTGAATTATTTGACATGCCAAGAAATTTAGGCAAATATTTAAATCACGACGTTATAGTTAACTTAGGAAAATTCGGCCCTTATGTTCTATACAATAAAAAATTTTTTTCTTTAAAAAAGGAAGTTGACGATCCTTATACTATAACGCTTGAAAGATCAATTGAACTTATTACAGAAAAAGAAAATAAAGGACCTTTAAAAGTTTTTTCTGAAAATACTAACTTATCTATTTTAAAAGGCAAATATGGAGTGTACATTAAATACAATGATGAAAATTTTAAAATACCAAAAGGATTTGACTGGAAAACTGCAACATATAGCGAAATAATTAATTTAATACAGAAACAAACAGAAAACAAAAAGAAATGAATTTGCTAGATTATTTTATTCCAGTTGAAATAAAAATAAACAAAAAAAAAGATTCTGTAAGTAAATACTGGGATTTTTTAACTAAAGAAGGAGTTTCAAATCTTAAAAAATATACTGTAGCTTTATTTTCTATTTCAACAGAAAATAAAAATGAAGAATTTTTAAGAATTAGAGAATTATTTTTTCAGCTTTATTCTCAGTTTAATAAGTCTTTTAAAGGAATAGATTTGGGCGAATTAAAAAAAGGAATTACTTTTTCGGATGTTATCTATGCAACACGTGATGTTTGCGAGTTATTAATTGAAAATAAAATAATCCCAATAATCATTAGCTACAATTCGTTTATCAGTTATTCAATTTATTTGGCTTATGAAAATCTAAAAAAAACGGTTACTTTTTCAGATGTAGATTATTCCATCAGACTTCAAAAAAAAGACAATCATTTTCTAACTCATATATTATCAAGAAAAGATCATACATTATTTAATTATATAATATTAGGATATCAAAATTTTTACACAAGCATAGAAAGTATAAAGATATACTCATCGCAACATTTCGAAATGCTCAGGTTAGGCGATATTCAAGCTAATATACAAAAGGTAGAACCTTATATTCGCGATAGCGATGTTTTTATTATAAATACTTCTTCACTGATAAATTCATATTTAAACGAATATCAATCAATTT